>NZ_JBHJQP010000104.1:0-28740 GCF_042262625.1 Streptomyces sp. NPDC056347
ACGCGCTCGTCGCGGACGTACCCACGGCGCTGGCCTCCGCCATCGCCGCACTCCACCGCTGACGCCGGACCCCCGCGAGGAGAACAGCCCCCCGATGACGACGACCGCCATCACCCACATCGCCACCCTGATCACCAACGACCCCTCCCGCGGCGCGGAATCCCCCCTGGGACCGATCAGGGACGCGGCCGTCGTCATCGAGGACGACCGGGTCGTCTGGACCGGTGAATCAAGCAAAGCACCCGCCACTGACAACACCGTCGACGCGGGCGGCCGGGCCATGATCCCCGGCTTCGTCGACTCCCACTCCCACCTGGTGTTCGCGGGCGACCGCACCGAGGAGTTCAACGCCCGGATGTCCGGCCGCGCGTACAGCGCCGGCGGCATCAGGACCACGGTCGCCGCCACCCGCGCCGCCACCGACGAGGAACTCGACGCCAACGTCACCCGCTACCTCGCCGAGGCGCTGCGCCAGGGCACCACCACCCTGGAGACCAAGTCCGGCTACGGGCTCACCGTCGAGGACGAGGCCCGCGCCCTGCGCATCGCCGCCCGGCACACCGAGGAGGTCACCTACCTCGGCGCCCACGTCGTCCCCGCGGACCACGCCGACGACCCGGCCGGATACGTCGACCTGGTCACCGGAAAGATGCTCGACGCCTGTGCCCCGTACGCCCGTTGGGTCGACGTCTTCTGCGAGCGGGGCGCCTTCGACGGCGACCAGGCCCGCGCGATCCTCACCGCGGGCATGGCGAAGGGCCTGCACCCCCGCGTCCACGCCAACCAGCTCGGCCCCGGCCCCGGCGTCCAGCTCGCCGTGGAACTCGGTGCCGCCTCCGCCGACCACTGCACCCACCTCACCGACGCCGACGTCGACGCCCTGGCCCAGGGCACCACCGTCGCCACCCTGCTCCCCGGCGCCGAGTTCTCCACCCGCGCCGCCTGGCCGGACGCCCGCCGCCTGCTCGACGCGGGCGTCACCGTCGCCCTCTCCACGGACTGCAACCCGGGCTCGTCGTTCACCTCCTCCGTGCCCTTCTGCATCGCCCTCGCCGTACGCGACATGGGCATGACGCCGGACGAGGCCCTCTGGTCCGCCACCGCGGGCGGCGCCGCGGCCCTGCGCCGTACGGACATCGGCCGCATCGCCCCAGGTGCCCGCGCCGACCTGGTGCTCCTGGACGCGCCCAGCCACGTCCACCTGGCCTACCGGCCGGGCGTCCCGCTGGTCCACGCGGTCTGGAGCCGGGGCGTCCGAACCGTCTGACCCGTCCGGCGCAGCACACGCGAACGCGCCGCCCGGCACGATGCCGGGCGGCGCGTTCTTCACGGCGGGCCGAATACGGCCGGGGTCCGAACCGAGTGCTACTGGGCCCAGGGAATCCACCCCGGCGCCATCCACGTCGCCGCCGCGGCCCCGCAGAGCAGGCACAGCGCCTTGTCCGCCCAGCGGGGCGCACCGAGCTTCACCGCCGCGTCCGCAGCCTCGACGGTGACCAGCAGACCGCTGAGGAGTACGAGGGGTACGTCGTCCCAGGTGATCTCCGGACGGCCGATGGCCAGCCAGCCGGCCGCGATGCCCACCAGGCACAGACCGGTGTGGAGCGCGCGCGGGCCGGGCCTGGAACGGAGCTTGTTCCTCGACCGGTGGACGAGGACGAGCGTCAGCTGCGTCAGCAGCGCTGTCAGCGCGAACATCCTGCACGGCTCCTAGAACTTGCTCGTCTTCACCTGCTTCTCCCTTTGCCCGGCCCGCCGTCCGCCCAGGTCGTCGGCGGAGGGCAGGGCCTTCGGCAAAGCAAGAGATACAAACATATATATCTATTGATTGTCTAGACCATTAGTCGGTTATCGATCAGATGGGAACAAATGGATGGAAAAGAAGGTGAGTTGGAGAGTTCGTTCAGCCTGGCGATCCCGGTGGCCGGGGCGGTGATTCCCCGTGACCGAGTTTCCGAACGGCGGGTCAACTCACGCTGCTGTAGGAGGTGATGGGGCGCGATCGCGCTGCCGGAATCGCCGCTCCCGGGCGCCGGGGGCGGAGGTGGGGTCTGTCCCCGGGCGCGCGGAAGGACCCGTCCTTTCATGGCTGGTGCCGGGGGGCGGGCCCTTCCGTGTGCGTGGCGCGCGGTGAGGCCGTTCACTCCTCCAGCGTCAGTCCCTTGCGGAGTCTGACCAGCGTGCGGGAGAGCAGTCGGGACACGTGCATCTGCGAGATGCCCAGCTCCTCGCCGATCTCCGACTGCGTCATGTTGGCGACGAACCGCAGGGAGAGGATGCGGCGTTCGCGGCCCGGCAGGCACGCGATCATCGGCTTCAGGGACTCGACGTACTCGATGCCCTCCAGCCCGTGGTCCTCGTAGCCGATCCGGTCCGCCAGTGCGCCCTCGTGCTCGTTCTCCTCGGGTTTGGCGTCCAGCGAGCTCGCGGTGTACGCGTTGCTCGCGGCCATGCCCTCGACGACTTCGTCGCGGGTGATGCCGAGGCGGTCGGCGAGCTCGCCCACGGTGGGCGAACGGTCCAGTCGCTGGGCGAGCTCGTCGCCCGCCTTGGCCAGGTCGAGCCGGAGTTCCTGGAGTCGGCGCGGGACGCGCACGGACCAGCTGGTGTCACGGAAGAAACGCTTTATCTCGCCGACGATGGTCGGCATCGCGAAGGTGGGGAACTCCACGCCGCGACTGAGTTCGAACCGGTCGATCGCCTTGATTAGGCCGATCGTGCCGACCTGGACGATGTCCTCCATCGGTTCGCTGCGGGAGCGGAACCGGGAGGCGGCGAACCGGACCAGCGCCAGGTTCAGTTCGACGAGCGTGTTGCGTACGTACGCGTACTCGTGGGTGCCCTCTTCGAGTGATTCCAGCCGCGCGAAGAGCGTCTTGGACAGCGCCCTGGCGTCCACCGGATCCACCTCGTCGAACGGCGGGATCTCGGGAAGCCCTTCGAGGCCGTCGCTCGCGGCGGGGGAGTCCGCGGCAAGAGTGTTCGCGGTAAGGGTGTCCGCGGCGGGGGAGTCCGCCGGGGCCGGTTCCTGGGGACATGCTGACGTCGCGCCGGGGGAACGCGTTCCGTCGAGCCGGGGTGACATGGGTCTCCTCCATCGTTCTCGGCATATGGCTGCCGATGCCCATACGTGTGCCTGCGGTGAAGCGGCGCCTCCGAAGCCGGTCGTGTCGGGTGGGTGTTCTCTACCCTTACCCGTTCCGGACAGCCAGTTACAAGCGCCAATTGTTGCTTTATGTCCGGTTTGTTGGGGTCCTTGGGTATCGCGTGGCACACAGATCGGGTGCGGACCGCGTAATGTTTCAAGAACGTCAGAGACAGCACATACGCATCCGTGCACACAGCGGCGCGGGCGGTGACGAACGGCGAAGGGGCGGCATGGACCGCGGGACGGTCGGCAGTGCGAGTCGGGGTCGACTTCAGGTCGGGGTCCGGACCGAAGGGCGCAGCGAGGTCGTGACGCCCGTGGGCGAGCTGGACCACCACACGGCGGATCTCCTGCGGGAGCCCCTGGAGCGCGCGGTCGAGCAGGGCCGGGCGCGCCTGGTGGTCGACTGCTCGGGGCTGGAGTTCTGTGATTCCACCGGGCTCAACGTGCTGCTCGGCGCCCGCCTGAAGGCGGAGGCCGCCGGGGGAGGGGTCCATCTCGCCGGAATGCTGCCGGTGGTGGCGCGGGTCTTCGAGATCACGGGCGCCGAGGCGGTCTTCACCCTCCACGACTCCCTGGAAGCGGCCCTGGAGACGTGACCGGGACGCGTGGCGTGGTCCCGGGCGCCCCTGGTGTCGCCCGCGTCACGCGATCCGCGCGGACGAAGCGGGTGTTGTCACGATTCGGCCGGGCAGAAGAGATCCGGTGGGGTCATGGACGTCCCGGGTGCTTCGTGCCGGTGCCCGTCCGTGCCCGTACCCGTATCCACGTCCGTGGCCGCGCGTGCAACGGCACCAAGGGCAATGACAACGGCAACGGCAACGGCAACAGCGACTGGAACCGTCGAGCTGTCTCGGCGGCGCCATGGCGAATCGGTGAGGTGAAGCGCTGATGAGCACCACCCGGCAGCATCCGCCGGGCGACTTCGGCCGTGAGCCGCAGGACGCCGGCGTGGACGCGGAGGCCAGTGCCGCCGCACCCGCACCCGAGCCGGCCGAGCGGCAGTGGCGCACCCTTGCGCTGCGCGGCGTCCCCGGAGTCGTTCCCACCGCCCGGGACTTCGCCCGGCAGTCGCTGTACGAATGGGGCTGGCTGCCCGCCTCCGGCGCGGACGCCCGCGCCGCCGCCGAGGACGTCCTGCTGGTCGTCTCCGAGCTGGTCACCAACGCCTGCCTGCACGCCGAGGGCCCCGAGGAGATCCGGATCGCCCGCACGGCGAAGGCGCTGCGGGTGGAGGTCGTCGACGCGGGCGCCGGGCAGCCCGCGCCCCGTACGCCGCACCGCGCCGGGCGGCCCGGGGGGCACGGCATGTTCATCGTGCAGCGGCTCTGTCTGGACTGGGGCGTCCTGCGGGTGCCCGGAAGGCCCGGCAAGACCGTCTGGGCGGAGCTGGCCGCGCCCGCGTAGGCCCCGTTCACCACACCGTCGAGGAGCGCGCCGGATCGGCGCGCTCTTTGTCTTCCCTCCACAAGGCGCCGGGCGTACCTTGAGCGCCCGATCTGATGTGTCGTCAGAAATTGCGTCGGCGGCAACCGGCGCGTGCGGCGACTACCGGCATGAGGGGAACTCAGGTGTCCTACCAGAAGCGAACAGCTCTCGCGCTGGCGTCCGCGCTGGCGGGCACGGTGGTGCTGATGGCCGCACCCGCCGCCCACGCCACGGTCGTGGACGTCGACTACAAGTGCAAGACCCCGATCGGCGACAAGGCCGCCGTCTCACCCATCGACATCAAGAGCGTCAAGAGCGGCGGGGGCTACCGGCTGACGATGTCCTTCCAGAAGGGCGTCTCCTCCAGCCCCGTCGAACTGGGCAAGGGCGCGATGAACCCCAGTGCCGTCATCAGGGTGGGCGGCGCCGATTCCGGCCAGGTCCAGGTCTCCGGCCCGTCGAACTCCGCCGCGATACCCGCCAACACCCCCATCAAGATCAGCGACCTGTCGGGTACGTACACCCCGAAGAAGAGCGGCAAGGTCGACTTCACCGCCGGAGTGCTCACCATCAAGGCGCTGGGTACGACGACGACCTGCACCCCCGGCAACAACCCGGGCCCCTCGCTCACGCTCGACGTGACGGCCGCGGGCGGCTCCGGTTCCGGCTCCGGCGGTGGGGGCGAACAGCTCCCGAAGACCGGCCCGCTCGACTCGGCGGTGGCCCTCGGCACGCTCGGCGGCACGGTGCTGCTGACCGGTGCGGCCGGGGTGCTCTGGCTCACCCGGCGCGGCCGGGCGGCCGAGGGCCGCTGAGCCCCGAGCCCGTCGCCGCAGTCCCCTCCGCCCAGGGAGCCGCCCATGCCGCCGCCCATGCCGCCGCCCGGTCACCCCGTCCGCCGCGCCCTCGCCGTACCGCTGTGCGCCCTCGTTCTCGCCCTCGGCCCCGCCCCGGTCCCCGCGGCCGGTGCCGGGCCGGGCCCGTCCGCGCCGCCGGCCGCCGCCCCGTGGACGGCGCGGCCCGCGGTGAACGGCTCCGGCACGGGCGGCAGACCGTACGTCTACCTGGAGGGCCCGCCCGGGGCCGTGCTGCACGACGGGCTCTCCGTCACCAACCCGGGCCGGTCCCCGGTGACCGTGCGGCTGACCGGTTCGGGCATCGGGGGGCGGCTGCGCACGGCCGCCGCCGAGGTCACCGTCCCGGCGCGCACCCGGGCCGATGTGCCGTTCACCGTGGCGGTGCCGGACACCGCGGTGCCCGGCGAGCACCCCGGCGCGATCGAGGTGCGCGGCGGCGGCCGCTCGGCGGACGTGCGGGTCCGGCTGCGGGTCGCCGGGCCGACCCTGGCCGCGCTCACCGTGGAGGACGTCGCCGTGTCCGGGCGGCTCATCCACTACACGCTGGTCAACCGGGGCAACACGGCCCTGGAACCGAGGCTCGCGGTCCACGCCGACGGGGTGTTCGGGACGCTGCTGCGGCGCGGGGCCCGCGCCCTTCCGGTACGGGTACGGCCCGGCCAACGGGTCCGGCTCACCGAGCCGTGGCAGGACCGCCCCGCGTTCGACCGGACCACCGTACGGCTGGACGTCACCACGGCGGACGGGGCGGCGCGCGGCGGGGCGACGGCGCGCGCGGTCTTCGTGCCGTGGGCGCCGCTGACCGCCGGTGCGCTGCTGCTCCTGACCGGCGCGGGCGCGGGCGCGTACGCCCTGAACCGCAGGCGGGTACGCGGGCGGCGCCCGGACGGCGGGGAACGACCGCGGCCGAACGACCGACAGGACCCCAGGAGCAGCCACGTGGCGAAGGCGGGAGCGGAATCGTGACTGGACAGGCCGGACCGGCGGCACCCCGCGGCGGCGCGCACCACCGGCCCGCCGCGCTCTGCGCCGCGCTGCTCATGGCGCTACTGACCGTTCTCCCGGTGCTGCCCGCGGCCACGGCGGTCGCCGCGGACGCGAAACCCGCGGTCTCCCTCTCGAAGCAGCAGGCGGGCAAGGGCGGCGAGATCACCGTGAAGGGCCGCGGCTGGCGGTCCGGGGCTCTGCTGATGATGCTGATCTGCGGCCGGTCCACCACCGACCGGGGAGTGATCGGCGGCACCAACTCCTGCGCCAACGCCGAGGGCCTGGCGGTGACCACCGACGCCCGGGGCGCCTTCCGGAAGAAACTGCCGGTCGCCGAGCCGCCGGTGCCCTGCCCCTGTGTGGTGCACGTCGCGACCGTCACCGGCGAACCCGCCACCGCCGACGCCGCGTTCGTCGTGGCCGGGCACCCGATCGCGGCGCTGCCGAAGGAGGACGGGGGCGGCCGCCTCGCGGTGCTCGCCACCACCCGGCTGGAGGGCGGGAGCGGGGTACTCACCTGGTTCGGCGCCCCGCCAGCCCGGCGGCTGGTCCTCACCGTGGGCAACCTGGGCTCCACCCCGGTCAAGGACCCGGTCTTCGGGATCGGCACCGCGCACGGTGTCTTCGCCCCGCAGTGGGAGGAGCAGCAGTGGCGGGGCACCATCCCGTCCGGCGGCAAGGCGCGGGTCGAACTCCCGGTCGAGCTGACGGCGGGCGCCCACGGCGACTACCAGGTGTTGTTGCGGTACGGCGGAAAGGTACTGGCCGAACAGCCCTGGGGGGTCGGCCGTCCCTGGGGCGTCACGCTCTTCTGGGTCCTGCTGTGCCTGGTCGTGCCGGCCGCCGTGTTCCGGATCGGCATGGCCGTCGTCGACAAGGTACGGCCCCGCGCCGGACATCCCGCGAGGCGCACCCCGAAGCCCGCGCCGAAGCCCGCGCCGAAGCGCGGACCGAAGCGCGGAGCCCCTGCCCGGTCCGGCAGGCGCAAGGGACCCACCGAACCCGCCGGACACACCGAACTCACCGAACCCGCCGAACCCGCCGAACCTGCCGGACACACCGGACCCGCCGGCTCCCCGGCCACCACCACGGCCGCGCTGCCGTGGTTCACCCCCGATTCCGCACCGTCAGAGAACAGACCGACGACGAAGGGACATTCGTGAGGACGCAACGGACGCAACGCAGGACCGTCGCGGCCGGGGTCGCGATGATGCTCGGCGGCGCGGGCATGCTGCTGGCCGCGAGTCCGGCCCAGGCCGCCGACGTCTCGTACGCCACGGAGTGCATTCCGCCGCCCATTTCCGGGCTGCCGCCCGTGGAGGGCACCACCCAGGTGCAGCTGACCGCGCCCGCCGAGGCGAAGGTCGGGGACACCGTCGAGGTGGTCTGGAAGACGGTCCAGGCCGCTTCCAAGAACCCCGACATGATCGATCTGGGCCAGGACACGGTCAAGCCCACCGGCACCCTGAAGGTGGGCGGCGCCGCCACCGGCACCGTCCAGATGGAAGGGCCGCGGCAGAACCCGCCGATCCCGAAGAACAGCGCCATGGTGCTGCCCGACATGAAGGGCACGCTGAAGCTGGAGAAGGCCGGTGAGATCACGCTGACGCCGGACGCGTACAGCATCAACGTCTCCAAGCCGATCTCCACGGACACCAAGTGCGCCCCGAAGGAGGCCGTGCAGCCGGGCGCGACCATCAAGGTCACGGAAGGCGGCGGTTCGACGACCGGCGGCACGACCTCCGGCTCCACCACCGGCGGTACGACGGCGGGCGGCACCACTTCCGGCTCCACGACGGCGGGCGGTACGACCTCCGGCTCGACCACCTCGGGCGGCAGTACCTCCGGCAGTACCTCGGGCGGCTCCTCCGGCTCCACCTCGGGTTCCGGCGGCGGCAGCGGCCAGACCGACTTCCCCGGCAAGGAGGTCGCCGTCCGCTTCACCTGCGCCTCCCCGGGACCGGCCGACATCGGCTCCAAGGTGACGATCAACGCCAAGAAGAGCGGGGGGAGCTACGCCCTGACGGTCAAGACGGCCAAGGGCGTGATGGACAGCCCGGCCGACCTGCCCGCCGGTGCGCTCAAGCCGTCCATGGACGTCGCCCTCGGCGGCTCCGACAAGGGCTCGGTGAAGGTCACCGGACCCGCCAACACCGAACCGCTGAAGCTGGGCAAGCCGGTCGACCTGGCCGACATGACCGGTACGTACAAGCCCGGCGCGTCCGGCAAGTCCACCCTCAGCCCCGGCACCCTGACGATCGACGTCACCCTGGGCGGCCAGAAGCTCAGCATCCCGTGCAAGGTGAAGGGCTCGGCGGCCGTGTCGCTGGCGCTCGACACCACCGCCCAGGAGGGCGGCGCCACCGGCTCCGCCACCGCGGGCTCCTCCGGCGCCTCCGGCTCGGCGGCCGGCGGCACCGCCTCCGGCGGCGGGCTGGCGGCCACCGGGGCCGAGGACACCGGCACCCTGCGTGCCCTCGGCCTGGTCGCGGGCACCGCGATCCTGCTCGGCGGCGCGGTCTTCACCTTCACCCCGTGGCGCAGGCTGCGCGGCGCCCGGTGACGACCCGGTTCCCGTAACGGGCGCGGACCCGCGGACCACGGGAAACGCCGCGGGGCCCGCAGCACCGTCTCGACTGCGACGGTGCGGCGGGCCCCGCGTACGCGAGGGGCGTGCGTCAGCGCACGTCGCCCATGAGCGCGCTGACCTTCTTGCGGTACATCCAGATCGCGAACGCGGCGACCACGGCCAGCGCCGCCTCCACGGCCACGATCCCGGTCTTGTTCAGGTTCACACCCGCCAGCGAGAGCAGGCTGGTGGTGCAGTCGCCCGCGGTGACCGCGAGGAACCAGACACCCATCATCTGGCTGCCGTACTTCGCCGGGGCCATCTTCGTGGTGACCGACAGGCCGACCGGGGAGAGGCAGAGCTCACCGACGGTCTGCAGGAAGTAGATCGACACCAGCCACATCGGGCTGACCTTGTCGCCGTCCGAGGCCATGGTCAGCGGCAGCATGAAGACGAAGAAGGAGACGCCGACCAGGAAGAGGCCCGAGCCGAACTTGACGACCGTGCTCGGCTCCTTGCCGCGCCGGTTCAGCGCCAGCCATATCCAGGCGACGACCGGGGCCAGCGCCATGATGAAGACCGGGTTGATCGTCTGGTACCAGGAGGTCGGGAAGTCCAGGCCCAGCACGCTGTTGGTGGTGGAGGACTCGCCGAACAGCGACAGCGTGGAGCCGCCCTGGTCGTAGATCATCCAGAACACGGCGGCCGCGACGAAGAACCAGATGTAGCCAGACATCTTCGACTGCTCGGTCTTCGACAGGTCGCGGTCGCGCTTGATCCGCACCAGTACCGTGATCGGGATCACCAGACCGGCGACGGTGATCGGGACCAGCGCCCAGTTCAGCGTGTAGAGGTCGGCGGCGACGACCGCACCGTAGAAGACGACGGCGACGGCCAGCCAGATCAGGCCCTTGCGCAGCGTGGAGCGGCGCTCCTGGTCCGACAGCGGCTTCGGTACGACGCTGCTGCGCGGGTTGAGGTGGCGGGTGCCGATGAGGAACTGGGCCAGGCCCAGCGCCATGCCGACCGCGGCGATGGCGAAGCCGAGGTGCCAGTTCACCTTCTCGCCGACGGTGCCGATGATCAGCGGCGCGGCGAAGGCACCGAGGTTGATGCCCATGTAGAAGACGGTGAAGCCACCGTCACGGCGCGGGTCGTCCGGACCCTTGTACAGGTGGCCGACCATCGTCGAGATGTTGGCCTTCAGCAGCCCCGAGCCGAGCGCGACCAGCGCCAGACCGGCGAAGAAGGTGCCGGTGCCGGGCAGGGCGAGCGTCAGGTGGCCCAGCATGATGATCGAGGCCGAGACGGTGACCGTCCTGCGCGGCCCCCAGACCCGGTCGCCGAACCAGCCGCCGGGCATGGCGAGCAGGTACACCATCGCCATGTAGATGGAGTAGATCGAGGTGGCCGTGGCCGCGTTCATGTGCAGGCCGGACCCGGAGACCAGGTACAGCGGAAGCAGGGCCCTCATGCCGTAGAAGCTGAAGCGCTCCCACATCTCGGTCATGAAGAGAGTGGCCAGGCCGCGGGGGTGGCCGAAGAAGGTCTTCTCCGGACCAGAAGTACTGGCCGGGTCCTTCGTCAGGCTGGACGCCATGGTCGATCCTTGTGTGCTCGGGACGCGACGCCTTGTGAGCGTGGTGCGCCCGGTGGGGGGAGGCCGGCACCGGCGCGCGGCGGTCCCGCCCCCCACGCCCGGGAGGGGTTGCCGGCCCGTCCGCCGGATCCACGGGGGACCGGACGGAAGGGACGGGGACCGACCGCGCCGGGATCCACGCCCGGCACGCATCCTCGCGTTCCGGGCCCGGCCACAGGTCATTCACTGAAGCCCACGACTGGCGGGTACCAGCCGGCCAACAAAAGGGACCCTCGGCGCTAAAAGCTGCCCAAGGGTCCTTGAGTCGTGCAACAGGCGTCAAGCCACCATACGGCACGACAGCGCCCGATATGAAAGGACTTGAGAGATGGATCACAGGCCAGGAGGGAACCGTAATCGCACATTCGAAGGTGTTTATTGACTGGTCACGCAGACCCGCAGGGCTTCTGGATCACCTCCCGGCAGCGGCCCCGCGCGGACTACCATCAGTCCATGACCCGTGTACTGCTCGCCGAGGACGACGCATCCATCTCGGAGCCACTGGCCCGCGCCCTCCGGCGGGAGGGATACGAGGTCGAGGTCCGCGAAGACGGTCCGACCGCGCTCGACGCCGGTCTCCAGGGCGGAATCGACCTGGTCGTACTGGATCTGGGACTGCCCGGGATGGACGGCCTCGAAGTGGCCCGCAGGCTCCGCGCCGAGGGCCACGCCGTGCCGATCCTGGTGCTGACCGCCCGGGCCGACGAGGTCGACACCGTCGTCGGTCTCGACGCCGGCGCCGACGACTACGTCACCAAGCCCTTCCGCCTCGCCGAACTGCTCGCCCGCGTCCGGGCCCTGCTCCGCCGCGGTGCCGCCGAGCCCGCGCCGCAGCCCGCCACGCACGGCGTCCGGATCGACGTCGAGTCGCACCGTGCCTGGATGGGCGAGGAGGAACTCCAGCTCACCGCCAAGGAGTTCGACCTGCTGCGGGTCCTGGTCCGCGACGCCGGCCGGGTCGTCACCCGCGACCAGTTGATGCGCGAGGTCTGGGACACCACCTGGTGGTCGTCGACCAAGACCCTCGACATGCACATCTCCTGGCTCCGCAAGAAGCTCGGCGACGACGCCGCCAACCCCCGCTACATCGCGACCGTGCGGGGCGTCGGCTTCCGCTTCGAGAAGAGCTGACCCCGGGGCGAAACCACCGACGGAAGAAGCGACCGGGAGCCATGCGCCGCAGACTGATCAATTCCACGCTCGCCGTGGTGCTCGTGGTGATCGGCGTCTTCGGCGTATCCCTCGTCATCGTCGAGACCCGCACCATCAGCAACAGCGCCCAGGAGAGCGTCG
The DNA here is from genome assembly GCF_042262625.1 of Streptomyces sp. NPDC056347. Classification (NCBI taxonomy): domain Bacteria; kingdom Bacillati; phylum Actinomycetota; class Actinomycetes; order Kitasatosporales; family Streptomycetaceae; genus Streptomyces; species Streptomyces sp. NPDC056347. The sequence goes on from NZ_JBHJQP010000104.1 coordinate 11,922, forward strand.
ACTCCGAGGCGCTGCGGCTGATAAGCGTCGTGGAGAGCCGCCTCCTGGAGGACGAGCGGATCACCTCGGCGCTGCTCTCCCAGCAGATCGTCAGCAAGCGATACGCCCTGGTCAAGATCCCTGGCCGGGCCCCCATCGAGCTCGGCGTGCAGCCGTCCGGCAGTGTGATCAGCAGCACGGCCGAGGGGGAGCGCGGCGAGCGGGTCACGGTCGAGGAGTCCCGCTCGGCGGTCACCCGGGAGGTCGGCCGCACGCTGATGATCATTGGTGCGGTGGCCCTGCTGGCCATCGTCTCCGCCGTGCTCCTGGCCGTACGCCAGGCCAACCGGCTCGCCTCACCGCTGACCGACCTGGCCGAGACCGCCGAGCGCCTCGGCTCCGGCGACCCGCGCCCGCGCCACAAGCGGTACGGGGTGCCGGAGCTGGACCGGGTCGCCGACGTCCTGGACGCCTCCGCCGAGCGGATCGCCCGGATGCTCACCGCCGAGCGCCGACTGGCCGCCGACGCCTCGCACCAGCTCCGCACCCCGCTCACCGCGCTCTCCATGCGGATCGAGGAGATCTCGGTCACCGACGACCCGGAGACGGTGAAGGAGGAGGCGAACATCGCCCTCACCCAGGTCGAGCGGCTCACCGACGTGGTGGAGCGGCTGCTGACCAACGCCCGCGACCCGCGTACCGGCTCCGCCGTCGTCTTCGACCTCGACGAGGTCGTCAAGCAGCAGATCGAGGAGTGGCGCCCGGCCTACCGCAGCGCGGGCCGGGCCATCGTCCGCTCCGGCAAGCAGGGGCTCCAGGCGGTCGGCACCCCGGGCGCGGTCGCCCAGGTGCTGGCCGCGCTCATCGAGAACTCCCTCATGCACGGCGGCGGCACGGTCGCCCTGCGTACCAGGGTCACCGGCAACCAGGCCGTCATCGAGGTCACGGACGAGGGCCCCGGCGTGCCTCCCGACCTGGGCGCCCGGATCTTCGAGCGGACGATCAGCGGCCGCAACTCCACGGGCATCGGCCTCGCCGTGGCCCGGGACCTCGCGGAGGCGGACGGCGGCCGCCTCGAACTGCTCCAGCAGCAGCCCGCGGTCTTCGCCCTCTTCCTCAGCCGGACGGCCCTGAACCGGCAGGAACCGGAACGCCCGGTGCGCTGAGCACCCCGGGTCGTGCGGTTACCGCCGTACCGCCGCATCGGCCGCGACCCGCTCCGCGCGGCCCTGCTTCAGCACCCCGGACCCGCTCGCGACGGGCTCCGCGGCGGGTTTCGCGGCGGGCAGGGCCTTGAACACCCACGTCCGGTAGGACCAGAAGCGGAACAGGGTCGCGATGCCGATCCCGAGGATCTTGAAGACGTTGCTCTGGACCGGGGTGTTCCACCCGAACCCGTACGTCGCCACGTACAGCACACCGGTCTCGATGACCGCTCCCACCGCGCTGAACAGCAGGAACAGCGTCAGCTCCCGGGTGCGGCCGCTCTTGTCGCGGTCCCGGTAGGTCCAGTAGCGGAAGCCGAGGTAGTTGCCGAGGACGGCGACGAGGGTGGCCAGCAGACCGGCCCGTACGGTCGGGATGTCGGTGTAGCGCCAGAGCAGGTTGGACACCACGATGTTGACCACCAGGCCGACCGCCCCGACCACGCCGAACTTGGCGACCTCCCGGGCCAGCAGCTCCAGCCGTGCCCGCAATGCGCCCCGCTCGCCCATGGTGATCGCTCAGCCCGTCCGTCGTATCGCGTCTGTCGTCTGTCTGCCGTGTACGTCAACTTCGTCAACCCGGTCATGCTAACCAGCCCGCCACCGGGCCGCCCCCGGGCGTTGTGCGGGATGTGGCCATGCCGTGACACAGCGCCGCCGCGTCGGGGTCCGCAGGGCGTCGTCGGAGGCCCGCGGGGGCGGCAGATACCCTGGACGAGTGACGTTCCCGGTAGTCGGCATGGTCGGTGGCGGTCAGCTCGCCCGTATGACCCACGAGGCGGGCATCCCCCTCGGCATCAAGTTCAAGCTCCTCAGCGACACCGCCCAGGACTCGGCGGCCCAGGTGGTGAGCGAAGTCGTCGTGGGCGACTATCGCGACCTGGACACGCTGCGCGCCTTCGCGCGCGGCTGTGACGTGATCACCTTCGATCACGAGCACGTGCCCACCGAGCACCTGCGGGCCCTGGAGGCGGACGGCATCCCCGTGCGCCCCGGCCCCGACGCGCTGGTGCACGCCCAGGACAAGGGGGTGATGCGCGCGAAGCTCACCGAGATCGGCGCGCCCTGCCCCCGCCACCGCATCGTGAAGGACCCGGCCGACGTGGCCGCCTTCGCCGAGGAGACCGGCGGTTTCCCCGTCGTCCTCAAGACGGTCCGCGGCGGCTACGACGGCAAGGGCGTCTGGGTGGTCCGCTCCGAGGCCGACGCGGCCGAGCCCTTCCGGGCCGGGGTCGCGGTCCTCGCGGAGGAGAAGGTCGACTTCGTACGGGAGCTGGCGGCCAACATCGTCCGCTCGCCGCACGGCCAGGCCGTCGCCTACCCGGTCGTCGAGTCGATCCAGGTCGACGGCGTCTGCGACACGGTCATCGCCCCCGCCCCCGGGCTGGACGAGACCCTGGCCGGCGAGGCCCAGCAGCTGGCCCTGCGGATCGCCGCCGAGCTCGGTGTCGTCGGCCACCTCGCGGTCGAGCTCTTCGAGACCCGCGGCCCCGACGGGAAGCCCGGCATCCTCGTCAACGAGCTGGCCATGCGCCCGCACAACTCCGGCCACTGGACCCAGGACGGCGCGATCACCTCGCAGTTCGCCAACCACGTCCGGGCCGTGCTCGATCTCCCGCTCGGCGACCCCCGCCCGCGCGCGGCCTGGACGGTCATGTGCAACGTCCTCGGCGGCGACTACCCGGACATGTACCAGGGCTACCTGCACTGCATGGCCCGGGACCCGCAGCTCAAGATCCACATGTACGGAAAGGACGTGAAGCCCGGCCGCAAGGTCGGACACGTCAACACCTACGGCGACGACCTGGCGGACGTGCGGGAGCGCGCCCGCCACGCGGCCGACTACCTGCGAGGAACGATCACCGAATGACCTCCCCCGCGCCGCTCGTCGGCATCGTCATGGGCTCGGACTCGGACTGGCCCGTCATGGAAGCAGCGGCCAAGGCCCTCGACGAGTTCGAGATCCCCTACGAGGTCGACGTCGTCTCCGCCCACCGCATGCCGCACGAGATGATCGCGTACGGCGAGCACGCGGCGGACCGCGGCCTCAAGGCGGTCATCGCGGGCGCGGGCGGCGCCGCCCACCTGCCGGGCATGCTCGCCTCCGTCACCCCGCTGCCGGTCATCGGCGTGCCGGTGCCGCTGAAGTACCTGGACGGCATGGACAGCCTGCTCTCCATCGTGCAGATGCCCGCCGGGGTGCCGGTCGCGACCGTCTCGGTCGGCGGCGCGCGCAACGCGGGCCTGCTCGCCGCCCGCATCCTCGCCGCCCACGACGGCGAGCTGCTGGCCCGGATGCGGGAGTTCCAGCAGGATCTGAACGACCAGGCGACGGAGAAGGGCAAGCGCCTGCGCAGCAAGGTCAAGGGCGCCGACGCCTTCGGCTTCGGCAAGTAGCCTCGGCTTCGGCAAGTGGCTTCGAGGAGCAGGGGGAGAGCAGTGGATCAGCAGCTGGAGCGGGCGAGGGAGCTCCTCGCCGAGTACCCCGTGGCCGACGGTCACAACGACCTGCCGTGGGCGCTGCGCGAACAGGTCGGTTACGACCTCGACGCCCGCGACATCGCCGGCGACCAGTCCGCCCACCTGCACACCGACATCCCCCGGCTGCGCGCGGGCGGCGTCGGCGCCCAGTTCTGGTCCGTCTACGTGCGGACCGACATGGCGGGCGACGAGGCCGTCAGCGCCACCCTGGAACAGATCGACGTCGTCACCGAGCTGCTCGCCCGGTACCCCGCCGACCTGCGGCGCGCACTGACCGCCGACGACATGGAGGCGGCCCGCGCCGAGGGCCGCATCGCCTCACTGATGGGCGCCGAGGGCGGCCACTCCATCAACAACTCGCTGGGCACCCTGCGCGGCCTGCACGCGCTGGGTGTCCGCTACATGACGCTCACCCACAACGACAACATCGCGTGGGCGGACTCGGCGACCGACGAACCGGGTGTCGGCGGCCTCTCGCCCTTCGGCCACGAGGTCGTGCGCGAGATGAACCGCACCGGCATGCTGGTCGACCTCTCCCACGTGGCCGCCTCCACCATGCGCGACGCGCTGGACACCTCCACCGCGCCGGTGATCTTCTCGCACTCCTCCTCGCGCGCGGTCTGCGACCACCCGCGCAACATCCCCGACGACGTCCTCGGCCGGCTCCCCGCCAACGGGGGCATCGCCATGGCCACCTTCGTGCCGAAGTTCGTCCTGCCGGAGGCCGTCGCCTGGACGCTGGCCGCGGACGAGAACCTGCGTGCCCACGGGCTGCACCACCTCGACACCACCGCACGGGCCATGGAGCTCCACGCGGCCTTCGAGGCGGCCAACCCGCGCCCGGTGGCCACCGTGGCGACCATCGCCGACCACCTCGACCACATGCGCGAGGCCGCCGGGATCGACCACATCGGCATCGGCGGCGACTACGACGGCACGGCCTTCCTCCCGGACGGCCTCCGGGACGTCGCCGGATACCCGAACCTGGTCGCGGAGCTGCTCCGCCGCGGCTGGTCCGCCACCGACCTCGCCAAGCTCACCTGGCGCAACGCCGTACGGGTCCTGCGCGACGCCGAGGACGTGGCGCGCGACCTGAGCGCCCGCCGCGGCCCCTCGCACGCCACGATCGAGCAGCTCGACCACCCCCGGCAGGCCGGCTGAGCGGCACGGGGCGCCCCCCGAGGGCGCCCCGGCCCCTTCGCTAGCAGGCGCAGAGGCAGAACGGGTGCCCCGCGGGGTCCGCGTACACCCGGAAGGTCCGCTCCCGGTCGGCCGCGTCCAGCACGGTCGCGCCCAGCGCCAGCGCCTCCTTCTCCGCCGCGTCCAGATCCGGCACGGTCAGGTCCAGATGGAACTGCTGCGAGGCCTCCGGGCTCGGCCACCGCGGCGGTACGAAGCCGGGCGCGGCCTGGAAGGCGATCACCGTGCCCCCGGCCCCGGTCAGCTCCACCCAGTCGTCCCCGCCCGGCACGACCTCCCCGCCCAGCAGCCCCGCGTAGAACGCGGCGAGCGCGGCCGGGTCGGGACAGTCCAGAACGACGGAACCCAATGTGGCGACAGCCATGACACAGTCCTCCCCTCGAAACGCGGTTACCGCCATATCGGCTCAACCGGTAACCGTTACTGCATGCTGCCGCATGGGAGGTAACGTCGCAACCATGATTGAGAAGGAACATGAGTGAGAAGGACGCCGCGCCCGGGGCGCTCGCGCTGATCGAGGCCCTGGTCAACACGCTGGACGTCGAGACGGGCGCGGACCGGCTCGACACGGCGGACGGCCGCGCCGAATTCGGCCTCACCGAGGCCGAGGTCCCGGACGCCCGCGCCCTGCGCGAGGCGCTCCGTACCGCCTGTCTCGCCCACGCGGGTCACCGCCCGCCGCACAGTGCCGCGTCCCCGCTGGACCGGCTGCTCGCCGAGGCGCCGCTACGGGTCACCGTGGACGCGGCGGGCGCCGCCGCGCTGTGCCCCGTCGCCGACCCGGCCGGGCTGACCGCCCGCGTGGCCTCCGCCATCGCCCGGGCCGCGGCCGACGGCACCTGGGCCCGGCTCAAGGCCTGCGAGGCGGAGGACTGCCGGTGGGCCTACTACGACCGCAGCCCGGCGGGGCGCCGCCGCTGGTGCTCCATGGCGGTGTGCGGCGCCCGCGCCAAGATGCGCACCTACCGCGCGAAGCGCGGCTGAGAACCGGACGGCCGCGCCGCCCGGTTCCGGTTCCGGTTCAGGTTCAGGCCGTCGGACGGCCCATGGCCCGGTACGTCCAGCCGGCCGCGCGCCACAGGCCGGCGTCGAGTGCGTTCCGCCCGTCCAGGACGATCCGGTGCGACACGGCCTCGCCGAGCACCTCCGGGTCCAGCTCCCGGAACTCCCGCCACTCCGTCAGGTGCAGCACCACGTCCGCGCCGCGCACCGCGTCCAGCGCCGTCTCCGCGTATCCCAGGGTCGGGAAGAGCCGCCGGGCGTTCTCCATGCCCTTCGGGTCGAAGACCGTGACCTGGCCGCCCTGCAGCTGGATCTGCCCGGCCACGTTCAGCGCCGGGGAGTCCCGTACGTCGTCCGAGTCGGGCTTGAACGTCGCGCCCAGCACCGCCACCCGCTTGCCGAGGAACGAGTCGCCGCCGACGGCCTCCCGGGCCAGCTCCACCATGTGACCGCGGCGCCGCATGTTGACCGAGTCCACCTCGCGGAGGAAGGTCAGCGCCTGGTCCGCGCCCAGTTCACCGGCGCGCGCCATGAACGCCCGGATGTCCTTCGGCAGGCAGCCGCCGCCGAAGCCGATCCCGGCCCGCAGGAACTTCGAGCCGATCCGCTCGTCGTGGCCGATCGCCTCGGCCAGCTTCGCCACGTCGCCGCCGGCGGCCTCGCAGACCTCCGCCATGGCGTTGATGAACGAGATCTTCGTGGCCAGGAAGGAATTGGCCGCGGTCTTCACCAGTTCGGCGGTCGGGAAGTCCGTCACCACGAACGGCGAGCCCTCGGCGACCGGCGTCGCGTACACCTCGCGCAGCAGCTTCTCGGCGCGCTCGCTCGCCACACCGACGACGATCCGGTCCGGGTGCAGGGTGTCCTGCACCGCGAAGCCCTCGCGCAGGAACTCCGGGTTCCAGGCCAGCTCCGCGCCGGAGCCCGCCGGGGCCAGCTCCGCCAGCCGCTCCGCGAGCCGGGCCGCCGAACCCACCGGGACGGTCGACTTCCCGACGACCAGGGCGGGCCGGGTCAGGTGCGGGGCCAGCGACTCGAACGCGGAGTCCACGTAGCTCATGTCGCAGGCGTACTCGCCGTGCTTCTGCGGAGTGTTCACGCAGACGAAGTGCACGTCGCCGAAGTCCGCCACCTCCTTGGGCGAGGTGGTGAACCGCAGCCGCCCGGTGGAGCCCTCGATGCCCGCGACGTGCTTGCGCAGCAGCTCCTCCAGGCCCGGTTCGTACATCGGGACCGTGCCGGTGCCCAGCATCTCGATCTTCTCGGCGACGACGTCGTAGCCGAGCACTTCGAACCCCAGCTCCGCCATGGCCGCGGCGTGGGTGGCGCCGAGGTAGCCGGTGCCGATCACAGTGATCCTGAGGGCCATGAAGTGCTCCTGGGAGATGCGGACAGACGTGCGGTGAACGAGCATAGTCCTGCTTGCGAAGGCCCGGATTCCGCCCGCCCGCACGCCCCGGCGCCCCTCTTCCGGACCCCTGTCATGAAGCTCACGCGGGCTTTGCGTAGGCCATCGCGGGCGGGGCGGCCTAAAATTGGGTTACTTAACGGTAGTTAGCGTCTGGGGAGTGAGCGTCTTGGCGGGTTCGACCGATTTCGACCTGTACCGTCCGGCCGAGGAGCACGATCTGCTCCGCGAGACGGTGCGAGCGCTCGCCGAGGCGAAGATCGCCCCGCACGCCGCGGCGGTCGACGAGGAGGCGCGCTTCCCGCAGGAGGCGCTGGACGCCCTGACCGCGGCGGACCTGCACGCGGTCCACGTACCCGAGGAGTACGGCGGCGCGGGCGCCGACGCCCTCGCCACGGTCATCGTGATCGAGGAGGTGGCCCGCGCCTGCGCCTCCTCCTCCCTCATCCCGGCCGTGAACAAGCTCGGCTCCCTCCCGGTGATCCTCTCCGGCTCCGAGGCCCTGAAGAAGAAGTACCTGGGCCCGCTCGCCAAGGGCGACGCGATGTTCTCGTACTGCCTCTCCGAGCCCGACGCGGGTTCGGACGCGGCGGGCATGAAGACCCGGGCCGTGCGCGACGGCGACTTCTGGGTCCTCAACGGCGTGAAGCGCTGGATCACCAACGCGGGCGTCTCCGAGTACTACACGGTCATGGCCGTCACCGACCCGGCCAAGCGCTCCAAGGGCATCTCCGCCTTCGTCGTCGAGAAGTCGGACGAGGGCGTCTCCTTCGGCGCCCCGGAGAAGAAGCTCGGCATCAAGGGCTCGCCGACCCGCGAGGTGTACTTCGACAACGTCCGCATCCCCGCCGACCGCATGATCGGCGAGGAGGGCACCGGCTTCGCCACCGCGATGAAGACCCTGGACCACACCCGCATCACCATCGCGGCCCAGGCCCTCGGCATCGCCCAGGGCGCCCTCGACTACGCCAAGGGCTACGTCAAGGAGCGCAAGCAGTTCGGCAAGCCGATCGCCGACTTCCAGGGCGTCCAGTTCATGCTCGCCGACATGGCCATGAAGCTGGAGGCCGCCCGCCAGCTCACCTACTCCGCCGCCGCCAAGTCCGAGCGTGTCGACGGCGACCTCACCTTCTTCGGCGCCGCCGCCAAGTGCTTCGCCTCCGACGTCGCGATGGAGGTCACCACGGACGCGGTCCAGCTCCTCGGCGGCTACGGCTACACCCGGGACTACCCGGTGGAGCGCATGATGCGCGACGCCAAGATCACCCAGATCTACGAGGGTACGAACCAGGTCCAGCGCATCGTCATGGCGAGGAACCTTCCCTAGCAGGGTTTTCGCAGGTCAGAAGCTGTTTCGAAGATCCGGTGGGACACCCTCGGCTTTCTGCCCGTCGCGGCCCGATCAGGGCCGTTCCCGGGCGGCATGCCGGGGGAATCCTGGGCGGATGCCAGGCTGAGAACAGCCACCGACCCGCACGAACCGCTCGGGGACATGAATCCCTTCCCCGCGCTGCTCCAGCCAGACCGAACAGGCCCCGGTTCCCTTTCGAGCCGGGGTTTTTCGTTGCTTCGACTATTAATAGCAGGGTTGCGGGTCGTCCATACCGGCTCTCTCGCGGCTTACGGGCCGACTGGGGAATCTTCGACTCTGGTGTGCCGAGGTCGCTATTGGCCCACCATGCTGCGTAGCGCAAATACCCCGCCGGGGGAGATCCCAGCGGGGGCGCCAACGCGTTGAGTTGCTTGACTCAGTGTGGGATGCCCTCGATTTCGCGAAATGGCTCATTACGCCCGAAGTGAAGAGTGCGAGTATGCGTGAGAGCGCACCCCTCCCCCCATGAATGGCGCAAATGACAGATTGATTACATTGGTCACAAATTTCTCAAATGATAAGCGATTTGGCATTGCACTCAAATGCAAAACAAAGAGCATTTCGAAGGTGGCATGCGTCACACATTGACACTCATGGCCGTATTTCGGGACGCGGTAGGTAGATTCCATCTCGACCACTCGAACATGCATGTACATCAGGGGGTTTAAATGAGGAAAATCCGCACTACGTTAGCGGCAGCTTTGGCCAGCCTTGCATTTTCGGCCTTGACGCCAGCAGCTCACGCTTCCGACACTCCGAGTAGTGACTATGTGGTTGAGCTGACCACAACCTCGTTCAGTGAGACAGTGACGGGCGGCGAGGTGTCGGAGGAGGGTCCTGAGGCAACATCCACCCACTTCTTTACACCGCAAAATCCTAGCTATGCGGGTGACAGTAAGGATAGTCACCTCACCGGTCAGGTGAAATACGCCTCGAGCAAGCTCACCTTCGCTTGGAGCGTCAAGCTGCACACAAACCATTCGGCTGCCGCGACGGGGCCAATGAATGAAGTCGCCACCGCGACCAGGAATGGCAAGTCGATCGGCTACAAGGACAGTCACCCGGGCGTTCCCGCCAACTACACGGTCCATTCGTCATTCAGGGTGGACACGTCACACTACGTACTTTCCGTAGATGAGACATTCCCGATAGCCGGCGGCGTTCGGAAGGTCCACACTAGTTTTGACTTCACCGTCACGCTGGTCTGACCTGCTCGGCGGTCATGACGATGAGCGTAACGCCACCACCGGCGTTACGCTCATCAGTGTTGTCTGCGATCTATGAGGAGGTTCGAATGTCGGAGCTGGAACGACTGATCGAATTGGTGTTGCGCGATTTGTACCTGGACGGTGCAGAAATCCCCTACGTGACCCTTACTGAAGACTCTGACTCTCCCGGCTACACAGATGTCCTGGTTGAAGACAGCTCGGGTATGGGGTGTGGATTTAGAGTGGATACCTCAGCATCGGAACAGAATATTCTCTGCTCTCTGGCCGATCGAATTCCTGATGCCTATGTCGAGCTATTCGCAGTCGGGCTCCCAGTCGTGCCAGGGTCGAGTCGTCCAGCCAGGCCGAAGATTTTGAATGGAATGGCTGTCTGGGTGGACCCCAGCCACTCCAACAGTTGGACATGTCCAGTAGGAGAGATGGCTCCGCACTCAGGGATTGAATCTAGCGGCGGTCAGTTTGCCGCTCGCGTTCGGAGGGCACCGCTCGACCGTTGAAGCCAGCTGCCAGCTCCGATCGGTTGGGGGGGATCATGAAAAACCATGGCGTATACGGGCGGCCCGCACGTCCGCTACGTCCTGGACGAGAACCCCATGAGTTTCTGATCAATATGCGACTGGGCAGGCCAGTTCAGCATTCGAGCGATTCGGGGAACAAGTCACCACTGCCAGGGACAGATACGAGGGGCGTTCCAGGTAGAAGCCGTACGACACGTCAGCACCCGAGCGCAGCTGTTCGGCAACACTGTTCACCAGCCGCGCTGGACGGGTCGTGCCGCCGCCCATTCCGGGCGGGAGTTCAGGGATTCCACTCTTGGAACAGGGGGCTCTACTCGGCGCGAACCACCATCGCGAACGAGGTCCGGACGCGCCGGAAACCGGCGTGACCCGATCGGCCGGTGTGGCTCATGCACTCCACGTCGACAGGCGCCGAGTCATCGGCGGGAGTGGCCTTCCAGCCGCAGTACAGACACTCGGCCACGAATGTCACATCCGTATCCGGGTGTTCGGTGATTCTGTGCGTCACGTACCGCATGGCTGTTCTGATGCTCATGGACCGCCCCTCCGGCTCCGTCTGTTGACCTCGGCGACCCTGGCGCGCATTTCCTCTTGCGTCGCTGGCGGGTGGGCCTGGTAGTCCGGGCACTTCGGGCTGCCGCATGCGCACTTCGGCCAGTGAAAGGGCGAACCGGGGCCAAGGTCCGCTCCCTCCGGCCCAGGGTCCGACCTGCTCACCAGGAGCACGCCGTCTACTCCGCGCGCTCCGGAGAGACGTGAGAGGAACTGCCGGGCCTCACTACTGTTCGGATGAGCAGTTGCTTCGGTGTCCTGCGCCTTGGTTTCGCTCATCGCGCCGCACCCTCCCGATTGATTCCGCGTTGATGTGCCGACGGTAGGAAGCGGCGGGTTTCGGGCTCCACAAACTTGCATGGTCTTGCACGGCAATTGCTTTTGCCAGTAGCGATATTGACGCTGACTCCACAGCTCAACGAAGCTGATGCAAGCCCAAGCAAGCGCCTAGACCAGGGAGCCGGCAATGGCCGTAGAGTTCATTGGGATCGACCCCGACACGGACCGGGATCACTGCCCCACCGTGTGGGCGGACGCAGAAGCTCAGGAGGTCTTGTTGCAGGGGTGGCAGCCCAGCGCCGAGACTCATGCGGCATGCGAGGCGAGCAGCCCCGCGAACGGCTCGGTGCCCGACAGCGAAGCCATCATCAGGATTCCGGCCCGGATGATTCCGATGATCAGGGAGGCATGTGATGCCGTCGAGCGTGCCCAGCTTCGCTGAGCTCCTTGGCCGGTGCAAGCGATCCGCCCTGCATCTGGAGTTGCGCGACTCATACGCCTCCACAGACCGGTTCGAGGCGTGGAAACGTGGGGAGCGGATCAGTTGGGAGGATCGCGGGTCCTGGTGGCATTCCTATGATCAGTTGATCGAGGACACCGTGGCCAGGGGAGTGGTGATCCGAAGGGCCCGGGTGGTCTCTGAGCCAGTGTCGGAGTACATCCGCTGGGAGCACTACATCACTCATGCCAATGTCACGGCGGGGGAGCAAGTCCGCTGGCTGCCCCGGCGGCGAGCCACGACCATCTCTCTGCCGGGGAACGACTTCTGGCTGTTCGATGATGCGCTACTCCGTGTGCACCACTTCTCGGGTGAAGGCGTGGTGGTGGAAGACGAGATCACGGCTGATCCGGAGGCAGTGAAGCTGTGTTCCGCTGCGTTTGAAGCGGTCTGGGAGCAAGCGATCCCGCACCACCAGTACACGATCTGACGAAAGCCAGCTCCATGCCCCCGCACCCCTCCTCACGCGTTCAGAAGGCTCGGGAAGTCCTGGCCGGCCGTCTGCGCGAGATACGGATAGATGCAGGGATCAGCGGGCGGGAGCTGGCTGTCCGGTGCGGTTGGTCCGAGTCGAAGTCGTCCCGGATCGAGAACTCCAAGACGCCTCCTTCCGATGCCGATATTCGAGCGTGGTGCAGGGCCTGTGCCGCTGAGGACCAGGCCCCGGATCTGATCGCGGCCAACAGGCAGTCCGCGGAAGCGCACGTGGAGTGGAAGCGGCTTCAGCGGACTGGCCTCCGGCGCTTGCAAGAGAGCACCGGTGACTTGTACCAACAAACCAAGACTTTCCGTGTCTACGTATCCGACGTGATCCCCGGCTTCCTGCAGACCCCGGGCTACGCGTCCGCGCTGCTGTCCTCCATCGCGGGTTTCCGAGGAACACCGGACGACGTGAGCGAGGCTGTTGCAGCCCGAATGCGGCGTAACGAGGTGCTGAGCAAGGGCGGGCGCCGGTTCTCCTTCGTGCTGGAGGAGTCGGTGTTGCGATACCGGCTGTGCACCGCTGAAACCATGGCGGCGCAGCTTGGCTACCTGCTCGGGGTCATGGAGCTTCAGAACGTTGCCGCGGGCATCGTTCCGCTCTCCGGGCAACGGGCCGTGTGGCCCATGCCGACCTTCACGATTTTCGACGACAAGAGGGTTCACGCCGATACCCTCGATGCCGCCTCCACGCTCACGCAGCCCGGCCAGGTCGAGCTATACGCCCGAGCCTTTGAACGCCTCTCGCAGCAGGCTGCACGGGGAGCGGCGGCCCGCTCCCTCATCGCGGACGCGGTGGCGTCTCTGAACTGACCGGCGACGGTGATCCGGCGAACCCCGGTTCAGTCGTTGTTGACGAGGCCGTCGATGTGATGGTCGAGCATGCGTCGGGCGGCATCCGGTGTGCGGTACCCGAGGGCGACGTCCACTCCGAGGCTCGTGGCGAGCGACCAGCAGATGTCCGCGTCCATGAGCTCTTCCCCGCGGGGCTCGGAGCCTCGTTCCTGCCGGGCCGCGGTGATGAGGCCGGCGGTGAAGGAGAGCAGCTCCTCGCCGCCCGGAGCCAGGACGTTGGTCATGGTCGGGTCGGACACGGCCCGCCCCGCCACGGCCAGGCAGAAGCGCATGAGCCGCGTGCTCTCCTCGTCGGGGCCGACCAGGGCATGGAGACACGCGCGGAGCACGGCTTTCGGGGTGGGCTCGCCGACCGCGCCGATCGCGTTCTCGACGTTGGCGTTCACGGCCTGGACGGCCCGGTCGAGCGCGTCACGGATCAGGGCCTGCATCGAGGAGTAGTAGTGCTGCACGTGCCCCATCGAGACGCCCGCCTCGTCGGCGACCTTGCGCAGCGTCACCTTCTCGATGCCGCCCCGCATCGTCAGCTCCCAGACGGCTTCGACCAGTCGCCGCCGACGCTCCTCGACATCCACGATCTTCGGCATGGCGCCTCCACTCCCATCTTTTACCATGCACCTGCATTGCGAAATGTGTCCGCAGTCTTTTACAGTGCAAGTGCACCGTAACCGCCCCGGCGGCCGGGGCGAGGTGCGGCAGCGGCGCTCCTGAATCCGGAGGCATTACGTGAAGTACGACATTTTGCAGGGCCTCGGTGTGGTTCTTCTCGTTCTGGGAGCCCAGGGGGCGATTCGCCAGGTCGTCGACCACGGCAACGCCGGACTGCTCGGCCGGCTGCCGGGCGGATTCGTGGTCGGCATCACCGTCCACGTTCTCGCCGCCGTGGGCGGTGCGGTCCTCGCGGGCCGGGCCCGCGCCGCGTCCAGGGCGGCCGGGCGCGACAGCTGATGGCCGGCCGCGCGAGTTCTTCCGGCCGCAGCGCCCCGTCGGCCGGGGGCTTCACCTCGTACGCGGCCGGGCGGCCCCGTACGGTTCAGATCCCGTCGTACTCGCCGTCGAAGCGGTCGAGCGCCGCCTCGGTGCGGGCGCGGAGGAGGGCGGTTCCGTGGTCGTCGCGGATGATGATCTCGTCGTGCGCGTACCAGCGTGAGCCCGGTCGCTGACTGATCGGGTACTCCGGGAGCGGGAGGCGGCCGAATTCCGGCGGGATGTCCGCGGGGTCCGTCCAGCCCATCAGGTCGTCGTCGGCGCACAGGGCCTCGGAGAGGACGAGCTCGACGAACGCGACGCTCAGCCGGTCCAGCCAGTCGGTCCAGTCGTCGGCGGTGGGGCCGGGGACGTCGAGGCGGCACACGACGGGCGGGTCGTCCTGGCCGAGGTCCGTGACGCGTATGCCCCAGTAGGCGCAGGACTGGTTCTCCACGCGGAAGACCAGTACCCCGCGGTCCCCGTCCAGGTAGAGGTCCTGCGGGGCGAGCAGGGTGTCCTGGTTGCTCGTCAGATCCCCGCGCATTCCGAACAGTTGGTGCGCCTCGCGCAGGGCCGCCGGCAGCGGCAGGCCGAGCCGGTCGCGGGCCGCGTCGAGTTCGGCGGGGGTGCGGCCGTCGGCTCCGGTGAGCGGGCGGGCGCTCCAGTCACGGGCGAAGGTGCGGACGAAACGCCAGGCCGCCGGCCTGTCGGGCCGCTCGCCGACGGCCGCGGTCAACGCGTCGAGGTCCAGGGCGGAGTTCGGGGCGGTGCGGGCCGGGGCCGGTGGTTCCTGCGTCATGCGCGTGACTATAGGGAATGCCACCGACAGGGCGGCGCCCCGTGACCGACGGGACACCGTGCCCCCATCTCCGTGCACCGCGGGGTGCTTTCGCGGATTTTCCGTACCTTCCGTTCATGAGGTCGGCACACTGGGTGCATGAACGATCACCATCAGGCACTGCCGGATCACCTCGTCATCAATGTGCAGCGCCGGGACGACCCGGTGTCCATGGTCACCGAGGCGGACGCGTTCGCCGCGTCCCGGACGTACGCGAACGTCGTCATCCGGGGCCCGCTCTTCGGCGTCGCCGAGCAGCGCCGCGGTGAACGGCCGCGGTGGCGGTTGATCACCGACATGGAGACCGGCTACCCGCAGGACGTGCGCGACGAGTTGAACAGCCACCTCTGGTTCAAGGCCAAGGACGAGACGGACGACCCCCGCGAGCGTCGCGCCCTGCTCGACGCGGTCCGACGGCTGGAGACGGAGCGGGTGAACGAACTGACCGTCGGTGACACGCGGTACCGCGTCGTGCGCGCCGACGAGTTCGCCCGGGTCGGCGAAGGCCGCATGGAGCCGCCCCGGCCCACGGACGTCGACACGGAGGGCTGGGACCCCGCGGTGCACTCGCCCTCGACCACCAAGGGTTTCGTCATCGACCACGCGGCCGCGGTGGGGCTGCCGGAGGGCCTGGACCGGATGGGGCTGGTGCCGCTCACGTACACCTCGGAGCGCTTCCCGCCCGACGTGCTGGCGGATTCGCGGCGGGCGCTGCACACCCACCCCGGGCTGGTGCTGCTGCCGGTCGCCTTCCGGGTGATGGAACGCAAGGAACTGTCCTGGTCGATGGTGTCGTCCCAGCACCCCACCCCGCAGGACGCGCGGCGCTCGCTGATCTACCACCTGAAGACCTATCTGCCGATGACCAGGGAGATCGACGACGAGGAGGCCGCCGTCTACGCGCGGGCGGCCGAAGCCTTCGCCGAGCGGCTGCGCCCCAACGAACTGGAAGTGCGCGGGCGGCGCTTCGAGATCGCCCGGATCGAACGGATGATGCGCATCGGCCCCGCCGGTCCGGAGGGGCCGCGGAAGTCGGACGTCGAGATCCAGGAGCCCACGCAGCTGCATCCCCTGATGGACGAATGGGGCAACATCACCCATGAGTCGTAGGCGGCACGCACCGGGACCGGGGCCGGGGCGAAGGCGAAGACGCCGTTCCCCGGGAAGGGGAACGGCGCCTCGGAGGAGTGGGGGGTTGGGCGGCCGGGCTCAGCAGGGCTTGACGGCCCCGGAGTTGGACAGGTTGCCGTCGTAGATCCAGCCGTTGACCTGCGTGCCGTCGATACGGGCGTGGGTCCAGGTGTTGCCCGCGGAGTTCACCACGTAGCAGTGGTAGTAGAGCCTGGCCGTGTAGACGGTGGCGGTGGTGGGGCAGTCGGCGCTCGGCCCGGTGCGCAGTGGTGCGGAGCTGCCGGCCACGTATCCGTAGCCGGCGTCCTTGTTGGACCAGGCCGGGTGCGTGCACGCACTGGCGCCCGTGGTGGCCGCGCTCGCGGCCGGGGCGGAGACGATGGCCGCCGAGGCGACCAGGAACGGAAGGGCCAGCGAGGTCCAGAGCTTCGTTCTCTTCACGTGCTTCCTGTTCGTCGTGCACCCGACCTGCCGGTGGGGCGCGCTTCCAGGTACGGACAGAAACTACGTTCGATCCACAGCCTCTCGGCAGGTGTCTGTCGGACACTCGATTTTCGGGCGCCGAACGCGACGTGAAGGCGCTCAACTTTCATACGGTCAAGTCCGTGCGCTGTGCTGCTTGGTGAACGTTTGGTGAATCATTGACCTGAATCACCTGCGTTTCAGTCAAGTGCCGGCAGCTGTATGCGCGGCCGGGCCCGAAATTGAACGGCTGAAAGTGATGGTTTCGGCGTGGGGTGCCCGGCATGCGCCGAGTGGGGCGGACCCGTCGAAGGGGCCCGGACATACGGAAGGGCCCGGACGGCACCCGGGGTTCCGGGA
>NZ_JBHJQP010000105.1:0-28629 GCF_042262625.1 Streptomyces sp. NPDC056347
CCCCCTCGGCCGGTGCCGGGCCCGGCGCCGGGTCGGGCAGGTCGCGCCCCACCGGCACCCCGGCCACCACCAGTTCGCGCCGGGCACCGAAGTTGGCCTGGACGAACGCGCCGACCGTGTACCGGTCGTCGCCGTACTCGACCACGCGGGAGGCGGTGCCCGAGCCGCCCTTGAAGCCGTAGCAGCGCATGCCCGTGCCGCCGCCGACGCACCCCTCCTCGACCGGGCCGGACGCCGCCGCCTCGATGGCCTCGGCCGCGTGCCGCGCCTCCACGGCCCGGCCGTGGATGTCGTTGAGGTGGCCGTCCCAGGTCTCCGTGACGACCGGCAGCAGCCATTCGGGGGCCATGCCACGGCAGTTGGCCCGGACCCACTCGACGACGCCGCGGTGCACCGGGCCGACCGCGTAGGTGTTGGTGATGACCACCGGGACGGCGAGCGAGCCGCTCTCCTCGATCCACGCGGTGCCGGTCATCTCCCCGTTGCCGTTGAAGGAGTGCCAGCCGGCCGCGCAGGGGGTGCCCACGCCGCCCCGGCCGCGCGGCAGCAGCGCGGTGACCCCGGTGCGCATGTCGTCGCCCTCCACCAGGGTGACGTAGCCGACCTCGACGCCGGGCACGTCCGTGATCGCGTTCCACGGCCCCGGACGGCCGGTCAGCTCGATGCCCAACTCGCGTGCGCGCACGCGCTCTTCGCTCAGGTGATCGTCGCTCATGCGGTCAGAGCGTACGGGAGCCCCCGTACGCGGGGTCCGCGATGGTGACGGCGGTCAGCAGCAGGCCCTGTTCGCAGAGCCAGCGGCCGTCGAGGCGGCCGGGGACCGTCGAGCCCGGCGGGCCGTCCGCCGTCCGCAGGTCGCCGACGAGGAGTTCGGCGGTGAAGCTGCCGTCCAGGCGGAGCTCGATGTCCGCCTCCTCGAACCCCAGCCACCGGCGGGTGAGCGGGAACCACGCCTTGTAGACGGCCTCCTTCGCGCAGAACAGCAGCCGGTCCCAGTGGATCGCGGGGTGTTCCAGGTCCAGTACGCGTCCGCGCCACCGCTCCGCCGCCAGTGCGATGCTCTCGTGCACATCGCCGGGGAGCGGGGCGTGTTCCTCGGCGTCGATGCCGATGCTCAGCACCTCCGCGCCACGGGCCACGGCGGCGGCGCGGTACCCGGTGCAGTGGGTGAGGCTGCCGACCGTCCCGGCGGGCCAGACCGGGGAGCCCCGCTCGCCCTTGAGGATCGGTACGGGGCCGACACCCAGCGCGCCCAGGGCCTGGCGGGCGCAGTGCCGGGTGGTGGTGAACTCCTTGCGCCGCTTCTCCACGAAGCCGCGGGTCAGCGCCTCTTCCTCGGGCAGGAGCACGGCGTCGGGAGGGTCGGAGAACGCCTCTGCCACCGCTGCCCCGGACGGCAGGATTTTCTCGATCATGGTCTCCCTCACCGGCTGGACTGCCCCATCCTGCCTGGTATCCCGGACACTCCCAACCGGTGGGTGACACCTGGGCCGGCCAATTCGGTGTTGCGTCGGCCACAGCGCGCCGTCAGCCGACCGGCACGGCCTCCCCCTCGTCCCGGGAACCGGCCGCCGGACGGGGCCAGTCGATCCGGGTGGCGCACAGCGAGACCAGGACCGCCGAGACGGCCACCGCGCCCATCCCCCAGACCAGGCCGCTGCCTTCGGCGATGAAACCGATCACCGCCGGACCGGCCAGCAGCCCCGTCGTGCCCATGGCCGCGACCAGGGCCAGCGCGTCCGTTCCCCGGCCCGCCGCCGCCACGTAGATGCACGGCGTCACCGCCGCGACGCCCAGCCCGACGCAGGCGAACCCGAGCAGTGCCGGAACGACGCCCCCGGCCAGCAGGGCGAGCGCGAGGCCCGCGCCGGCCACCACACTGCCGAGGCGGACGACGAGCCCGTCGCCCCAGCGGCTGCGCCAGCCGTCGGCGAAGAGCCGGGCCAGCACCATCATCACCGAGACCACCGCGATGCCCAGCGGCGCCACCTCCGAGCCCGCGCCGGCGACGTCCTTCATGTAGAGCGCGGACCAGTCGTTCATGGCGCCCTCGGTGACCGTGCCGAACACCATCGCCAGGCCCATCCAGACCGTCACCCGGGACGGCCGGACGAACGTGCGGCGGCCGCTCTTCCCCTCGGCCGGAGAGGGTTCCTCGACCGGGGAGGATTCCTCGGCCGGGGAGGATTCCTCGGCCGGGCGGCCCGTTTCCTCCGTCAGCAGGCCCGAGCGGGTCAGCGCGATCAGCAGGAGCAGCAGGGCGGCGGCGATGCCGAAGTGGGTCGCGAGGTCGGTGGTCGCCAGGTTCACCCCGGAGGCGAGGAGCGCGGCGAAGAGCGATCCGGCGCTGAACGTGGCGTGCAGCCTGGCCATCGCCGTGCGCTCGTAGGCGGCCTCCAGCGCGGCCCCCTGGGCGTTCATCGCGACGTTCAGGGCGCCCACCGCGACCCCGTCGCACGCGACGACGAGCAGGGCGACCGGGTAGTTGGGTGCCACGGACAGGGCGAGCAGGACCAGGCTCAGGCAGACCGCGGACGCCACCGCGAGACGCCGTGAGCCCAGGCGCCTCATCAGCACCGCCACGAGCGGGAAGGAGACGGCCGCGCCCGCCCCGCAGGCCATCAGCAGCAGTCCCAGCTCCGCCTCGGTCAGGTCCAGCCGCGCCTTGAGCGCGGGCAGCCGGGAGGCCCAGGTGGCGTACTGGAAGCCGAGGAAGCAGAACAGCGCCGCGATCGCGAGCAGCGCCCGGCGGAAGGGGTCACGAACACCGGACACGGGAAATCAGCCCACTTCGTTCTTGATCGGTGCCTGATGCGACGGTGCATCGGCCGGGTTCGTCCGGCCGCCGCGGACGTCCGGCACTGCCATGGACATGTACACCGCGTCGGTGCCGTACCCGGCCGGGGGTGCGACCTCCCGGTGGGGGCGGAATCCGTTCGCGGCCCAGAAGGTGTCGCTGCCGCCGACGGCGACCAGCGAGACCGTCCCGTAGCCCTTCGCGGCCGCCACCGTGGTGAGGCGGCGCAGCAGGGCCCGGCCGAGTCCGCGGCCGCGGAGGTCCTCGGCGACGACCAGGTCGTGCAGATGGAGGTTGCGGGAGTGGAAGACGATGCCCTCGCCCCGGCCGAGGTCCGGGTACGCGAACATCGGGTAGGGCAGGGCCAGCAGGTAGCCCGCGGTGCGGCTGCCGTGGTCCATCACGAAGCAGGTGGCCGGTGAGGCCGCCGCCCGGGACTCCAGGGCCGCCCGCCCCTCCGACAGCCCGGCGGCACCGTACGCGGCGGACTCCAGCGCCACCACGGCGTCCCAGTCGCCGTCGCGGACGGCTCGTACGGTTACGCGCACGTCGTGACCTCTCTGTTCATCTCTTCATCCCTGCTCGTGGTCGACGCAGAGGTACGGAAGCGGGTCGAATCCGTTGAACCCCTGCGTCATGTAGCCGGTGGCGTAGGCGCCGCTGGACAGGACCCAGACCGGGTCGCCGGAGGCGGCGGCACCGGGCACCGGGACCCTGTTGTGCTCGTGGGCGTAGGCGTCGTCGCTGTCACAGGTGGGGCCCGCGACCACGGCCGGGACGGTGTCCGCGCCAGGACGGGAGGGGAAGTGCAGCCGGTACTGCAACTGGTCCATCTCGTACAGGCCGTTGAACTTCCCGCAGCTGAGGTAGAGCCAGTGCTCGCGTTCGCCCTCGCGGTGGCGGGTGGAGAGCCGGGAGACGTGCGCCCGGATCGCGCCGTGGTCGGCGACGAGATGACGTCCCGGCTCCATGACGAAGTCCAGCGGGACCCGGGAGACGGCCCTCAGGTGCTCCATGCCCTCCCGGATCACCGCGAAGATCTTGTCGATCGGCGGGTCCAGCACGCCGCCCCGGCTGTCGAGGTAGCCGAACGCGGGCAGCCCGCCGCCGAGATTGATCCGGTCCGGGTGGATGCCGCGCCGGTTGAGGACCGCGAGCACGTCGGCGAGGCGGTCGGCGGCGTCCCGCCAGGCGTCCGCGGTCATCTGCTGCGAGCCGACGTGCACGGAGAGGCCGGACGGGGTCAGCCCGGCCCGCCGGGCCGCCTCCATGACACGCACCGCGTCGCCGCCGGAGCAGCCGAACTTCCGGCTGAGCCCCCACAGCGCCCCTTCGCCGCTGGTGGCGAGCCTGCAGAAGACCCGGGAGCCGGGGGCGTGCACGGCGATGGCCGCCACGTCCTCCGGGCTGTCGGTCGCGAACTCCCGTACGCCGAGGCGGTGGGCGGCGGCGATGTGCTCGTCGGACTTGATGGTGTTGCCGTAGTGGACGCGGTCGACGGGCACTCCGGTACGGAGGGCCTGCGCGATCTCGTTGGGGCTCGCCGCGTCGAAGCCCGAGCCCTTCGCCGCCAGCCGGCCGAGGACCTCGTCCACCGGGCAGGCCTTCATCGCGAAGCGCACGGCGATGCCGGGCAGTTCGCGCAGCAGGGTGTCGTACTGCGCCTCGATGCCCGCGAGGTCGAGGACGATCCGGTCGTCCCCGGCGGCTTCCAGCGCGGCGCGCAGCCGGGTGCTCGGAGGGGTGTTCAGAGGTGTGTTCAGGCGTGTCACGACGGGTGCCCGCCCGGTGCCGTGTCGGGGAGGCCGACGGCGCGGCTCGCCGTCATCAGCGGCTGCCAGACCTCGGTGAGCAGGGCGAAGTCCTCGATGTCGGCCCGTGCCTCGTCGAGGAGGCGCGGCCCTCGCGCCGCGAGGACGTCCGCGAACTCGGCGTAGCGGCCGCCCAGCCGGCGGTAGGAGCGGCCGAGCACGTCGAGCCGGTGCACGTTCTCCGCGCGGTCCGCCCCGGCGCTCCGGCGCGCCAGCTCGGCCACTGCCCCGGGCCGGACGCGGAACGCGTCGTCGAGCAGCGAGGCGCCCGCCGCCGCCATCCGGTCGTAGATGAGGTTGAAGTACAGCATCGACAGGAAGAACTTGGTCAGCCGCAGCTGGTAGGCCATGAAGCCGTCGTCGGTGCGGCGTTCGGGCGTGTAGTAGTTCACGATGTGGCGGTTGTGCAGGACGCCGGGCAGGGTGCCGTCGTACACCAGGTGCATGAGGAAGTAGTCGCTGCCGATGGTGTCGGTCGCGGGCGGCAGGGGAACCCGCTCGTACACCTCGTCCAGGAAGCTGATGTTGCACATGTCCACGCGCATCGGGTCGACATGGGCCAGTGCCGCGTGGTCCCCGGTGAACGGCTCGGTGCCCGCGCCGCGGAAGGACTCGTCGACCAGCTCCCGCTTGCGGTCCTCGGGCCAGTCGCGCGGGGCCCACAGGCTGACCACGTCGTGGTAGACGTCCGGGTCCGTGCGGAGGATGTCGCCGATGTCCACCGACAGCTCGCCCACGAACGAACCGCCCACCATCGCCACGGGCTTGGCCGCGTCGTCGGCTCCGAGCAGGTTCTCGTCCACCCCGTCCGCCGCCTCGGCCGCGGTCCGGCCCAGCGAGGCCAGTTCGTGGTGGATCGGGAAGACGGTTCGGCCGTCGAGGACCTGGTACCGGCTGTCGGAGTCCCGGCGGTGCACCGAACGGCAGCCGAGCGCGGCGGCGATCAGGAACGCGCGGTTGGTGCAGGCACCGTAGGACACCCCGGCCGGGAGCATGAGGTCGAGCATCAGCTCCGGCTCGGCGGCACCGGAGCGGTGGATCACCCGGCGCAGGAAGTCCCGCTGCCGGTCCTCGCCGAGGTGGTGCACGACCACGTTCCGGTGCTGCCGCACGGCCTCGGCGGCCCGCGCGTGCCCGGCGAGGACCGGCCCCGTCGTCGAGTCCAGGATCAGCAGGTGCGCCTCGACGCCGAAGCGGCCGACCGCGTACGCGGCCTCCTCGCCCATGGCGGTGATCGTGTCGGCGCAGGCCCTGTTGGTCGGCAGGGTCAGACAGATGCGGCGCATACCGGCTCCCCCGTCGGCCCCTGGGCAGTCCGCCCGGCGCCCGGCTCGGCGTTCTGCCCGGCACCCTGCCCGGAGAGCGGCTCGCGCCAGGACTTCAGGCCCAGCAGCCGTTCGCCGAGGCCGTTCAGCTCGGCGGTGCCGTACCGCAGGGATTCGTGCTTCGTGAGGTCGCCGACCAGCGTGCTGTTCCAGTCCGGCGTGCCGAGAGTGCGCCAGGACTCGATCCGCGAGCGGCGCAGCTCCTCGTGCGACTCCAGCGCGGGCATCATCGAGAGGTACTGCACCGCGCGCACCCCGTCCCGCGAGGTGTTGCGTGCCACGCCGTGCGCGAGCAGGCCGTTCCAGATCAGCAGGTCCCCGGCCCGCAGTTCGGGCCGGACCACGGGGAACTCCGCCCGGTCGACGTCCGGCCGGATCGGGTCGCGGTCCGCGGGCTGGCCGGCCCTCCACGGCTCGAAGCGCCGGAACAGCTCGGGCGAGCACTGGAAGCCGCCGAGCTCCGGCCGGGTGTCGTGGAGCGCGATGATGCCCTGGACGCGCTGCGGCGGCACCCCGAGCGAGGTGTCGACGTCCCAGTGCAGCTCGATGTCGAAGCCCTTGTCGGTCGGCGCGATGAGCGCGCGGTCACGGTTCCTGACGTTGGGCGGGTTGAGGTTGAGCCGGTCCAGCGTCACCCACAGCTCTTCGCAGTCCCACACGTCGACGAAGGCGTCGTAGACCCGCCGGGTCTGCCGGCTGTCCCAGATCAGCTGGTGGTGGTACGCCTCGACGAAGCCGTAGACGTGCAGTTCCCGGTCCAGGTCGTCGCGGAAGGGCCGGTCCTCGTACCAGGTCTCGGGGCGGGCCGGGTCGAGCCCCTGGAAGTCCCAGGTGAAGTCGAGCAGCCGGCGTGCCGCGTCGGCGGGTATCGCCTCCCTGACGACGACGTAGCCGTAGGTCTGCCAGAACGCGAAGTCCTCCTCGGACAGCACCCGGAGTTCCCGCGTCTTGCGGATCTCCCGCAGCGGTGTCCGCGCCAGGTACGCCTCACCGTCCGAGCTGAAGTACGGGCGGTCCGAAGGGGCTCGGTACAGATACGGATCGGGCGTCGGCAATGCAATCACTCCAGGATCGACGTTCATGGGCACCGGGGAACGACCGTGGGCACACCCGTCCTCGTCGACGGCCGCGGTGCGGGTGGGGAGGGCGTCAGGACCGGGCGGGAGCCGTGGCTCGGCTCCTGACGCCTCTCGGTCCCTCGGCAGGTGACCGGCTCACCGCCGGCACCACGGATCCGGCGCTGTGCCGGCCTCCGGCCGAGCCGTTCCGCACCTCGACTCTCCTGGAGCGCCGGACGGCGGACAAGCCTTTCGGTGTACGCCGAATCGCCCCGTCGCAGGTGAGAGGCGTCGCCGCACACCTTCCGGGAAGATCATTTGTTGGTGAGGCACTGCGTCAGTTCCAGGCCCGATCGGTTCAGTTCGTACAGGACGCGGGTGCCCGCCCGGTGGCGTTGCACCACGCCCGCCGAGACGAGGGCCGAGAGGTGCTGGGAGACCGTGCTGGCGGCCAGTCCGAGCTGGTCGGCCAGGGCGGAGGTGGTGATCGGCGCGGCCAGCTGGCGCACGACGGAGGCGCGTCCGCGGCCCAGCAGGATCGCCAGCCGGTCCTCGCGCGAGGGCCGCCCGCCGCCGCCCCGTTCCGGTTCGGTGCGCAGGAGCCCCGCCCCGCGCGCGGGGAAGGAGACCACGGTCCGCCCGCCGGCCACCGACCACCAGCACGTGCCGTCGGCGAACATCATCGGCACGGCGGTCACCCGGTCCGCGCCCTCGGTGCGCTCGTACGGGACGCGCAGGTCGCGCAGCAGTTCCGCGCCGCCGCCCATCGCCAGGGTGCGGGAGCGGAAGAGGATCTCCTCCTCCAGCGAGCGCGCCATCCCGGCCGCGCGCGGCTCGATCGCCGACCGCCAGAAGCGGGACAGCTCGGCGGCCAGCCGGCCGAGCTGCGCCCCGGGGTCGCGGACCAGGGCGGCGACCAGCGGATCGGCGAAGCCCTGCGGGTACTCCCGGGCCAGCTCGTCGCGGACGAGACCGGCCGACACCCGTGTCATGCCGTCGAGTTCGGCGGCGAGTCCCCTGGCCCGGGAGGTGGCACCCGCGGTCAGGAACGACGGGACGCGCCCCCGGTGCCGGGCGAGGCCCACCAGCGACCTCAGGCGCGGTGTGAGCAGTCCGTGCGCCTCCCGGGCCCAGGGGGCGTGCGGCCAGGGGACGTCGGGGCCGTACCGGACCAGCAGGGCGGCCGCGCCGAACGCCTGCCACGATTCGCACAGCGCGAGCCGCACATCGGAGGGATGGCACCGCATCAGCCCACCCGGCCGTCGGCCGAACGCGCCGGCACGACGGCGAGGACGGGTCCGTGACGCTCCAACCCCCTTGATCTGAACCGGAGTTCAGTGAACGAGGCGAGCACATCCACGGCAGAAGCATGCGACGGCTTGAACACGAACCCCGCCCATCCCTTGTGGTCCAGACCAATGCTGCTTGAGCTTTCGGCACCCGTCCGGCCACTGTCAAGGATCTCGTGACCCAGGTCACACGACCATCACGTACGGCGAGGTAACTCGTACGCGGCGTGGGTCATTGACGGCAGGGGCATGCCAATCAAGCCGCTCCGAGAGCACCCGCCCGGACGTCGCGGAACAGGCCTCCACCAGGCCGTTCGTCAGATGGAATGCGGGAGTCCGACAGCTTCCCCCCGCCGGTCCGTAACCCGCGTACGGTACGCCCCGGTCAGCCGGGGGGGCGGGTCGACGCGGCGCGCCGCGCGGCGTCGACGGCCTCCAGGACCTCGATCGGGCGCAGCAGGTCCGCGTAACCGATCGGCGGCCGTCCGGTGCGCGCCATCGTCAGGAAGGCTTCGAGGCCGGGTACGCAGTAGTCGGCGCCCGGCACGAGGGTCCGCTCGGCCATGTCCCGGCGGGTGAACGTCATGGCGTGGAAGGGGATCTGCTCCGTGGCGCCGGGCCGGACGAGGTTCACGACCACCCGGGTGGGGCCCGCGGTGAACGAGGCGACGGCCGTCGAGCCGGTGAGGTCGGTACGGACGGCCGAGAGCGGACCGGGGGCGAGCCGGAGCGCGATGTCCACCGCGTGGATGCCGTAGAAGAAGATCCCGCCGTGGGCGCCGTCCGGGTCGGCGGGCCCGGAGACGACGACCAGCTCCGGCGTCCCCGCCCGCGCCGAACGGGCCGCCAGCTCCTCGGTCCCCGGGTGCCAGCGCAGCGCCGAGGAGGAGGTCAGCGGGGCGTCGTGGGCGCGGGCGGCGTCGATCAGGGCGCGGGCGTCCGCCACGGTGCGGGCGAGCGGCTTGTCGACGAAGACCGGGAGGCCCGCGGTCAGGAAGGGCATCGCCCGGTCCCGGTGGCGGGCGCCGTCCCGGTCCGCGACGACGACGGCGTCCACCAGGCCCAGCAGGTCGGCGGGGGCCCCGACGACGTGCGCGATGCCCCCGGTGGCCGCCAGGGCGTCGTTGCGCGGGCCGCGCCCGCCGCTGAGGGCCACCACGCGCGCGTCGCCACCGGCCGCGTCGACGTTGAGGTGGCGGACGATCTGGTCGACGTGGCTGTTGTCGGTGCCGACGATCCCGATACGCATCCGGAGAGCTTCCCTTCGAGCCGGTGGGCCCGCGGGGCGCCCCCGGGGCCCCGCGCCGCTGCCGCCGATCCTCGCACGGCGGCGGGGGGTGCCCGTCGTCCGCCCGGGGGCGGTGGTGGTGGGCGGCAGCGGACGACAGGACCTCACCGGCGTCGCGTCAGACGAGCGCCTCCCAGTCGATGAGACCCTCCGCCAGGTCGCGCACGGCGGCGAGCAGGCCCAGCCGGTTCGCCCGCACCCGCGGGTCGTCGGCCATCACCAGGACGTCGTCGAAGAAGGTGTTCACCGCGTCGACCAGTTCGCCGGTCTCCGCGCTGAAGCGCACCAGCGAGCTCTCCCCGGCGAGGACGGCCCGGCTCTTGCTCAGCGCGTCGTGCAGGCCCTGCTCGGCGCGCTCCCAGAACAGCGTCCGGTCGTAGCCCGCCGTGACGTCGGCCGGGACGATGCGGCGGATGCGCTGGAAGGCGGCCAGCACGGTGGCGAACCGCTCGTCGCCGCGCAGGCTCTCCAGCTCCTCCAGGGTGCGCGCGGCCAGCAGCGGCTCGTCGGCCCGTACCAGCACGGCCCGTACGTCCACGGTGGCGTGTCCGGTCTCGATCAGCTGCTGCTCGAAGCGGCGCACCACGAACTGCTGGGTGCCGTCCACCGTCTCCCGGGACACCGGGACGGCCTGGTGCTCGGCGGCGATCGCCAGGCCCTGGCCGAGGGTGAGGCCGGCCAGGTCGCCCCGGCTGAGCAGGATGTTGACCACCCCGAGCGCGGAGCGGCGCAGCCCGAACGGGTCGGAGCTGCCCGAGGGCTCCGCGCCGATCGCGAAGAGTCCGGCCAGCAGGTCGAAGCGGTCCGCCAGTGCCAGCAGGGCACCCGGCAGCGTGCCGGGCAGCAGGTCGCCGGCGGAGCGGGGCAGCTCGTTCTCGAAGAGCGCCTGGGCCACCGCCTCGCCCTCCCCCGCCCGGTAGGCGTACTCGCGGGCCATGACGCCCGCGAGGCTGGACAGTTCGGTGACCATCTGGGAGCCGAGGTCGAACTTGGTGAGGGCGGCGGCGCGCTCCAGGGTCTCGCGGTCGGGGCCGGAGATCCCGATGCCCTCGCCCAGCCGGAGCGCGATGGCCGAGATGCGGTCGGCGCGGTCCGCCATGGAGCCGAGCCGCTCCTCGAAGGTGAGGAGGCGGATCTTCTCCTTCATGTCGGCCAGCGGGGTCTCCAGGTCCGCCTTCCAGAAGAAGGAGGCGTCCTCGTACCGGGCGCGGAGCACGGCCTCGTTGCCGTGCCGGACCACGTCGTGGTCGCAGCGGCCGTTGGCGACGGCGACGAAGTACGGCATCATCTCGCCGCGCGCGTCCACCACCGGCAGGTAGCGCTGGTGCTTGCGCATGACGGTGACGAGGATGTCGGCGGGCAGCGAGAGGTACTTGGCGTCGAAGCCGCCGAGGATCGGGGTCGGCGCCTCGACGAGGTTGGTGATCTCGTCGATGAGTCCGGTGTGCCGCTCCGTGTCGATGTAGCCGCCGACCTCGGCGGCGAGCCGGACCGCCCCGTCCACCACGAGCCGCCGGCGCTCGTCGGCGTCGGCGAGGATGTCGTGCCGCTCCAGGAAGGAGAGGTATCCGTCGGCCGTCGGCACCTCGACCACCGGCCGGGCCGCGTCGCGGTGCACCTGCGTCGTGCGGCCCGACTCCAGCGTGGACACGGAGAACGGGACGACCCGGTCGCCGAGGAGCGCCATGATCCACCGGATCGGGCGGGTGAACGCGAGCTTCGGGACGTTCCACCGCATGTTCTTCTCGGCGCGCAGCCCGGTCACGATCTCCGGGAGGAGGGCGGACAGCACCTCCTGGGCCGGACGGCCGACGACCTGGCGGGTGAGCGCGACGTGCTCGTTGTTGCCGAAGGTGACCGTGCCCAGCTCGGCCGGGTCGGCGCCGTTGCTCCGGGCGAAGCCCAGGGCCGCCTTGGTGGGGTTGCCCTCGGCGTCGAAGGCCGCGGAGACCTTCGGGCCGCGCACGGTCTGCTCGTAGTCCGTCTCGCGGGGCTCCACCCCGTCGACTACGGCCACGACGCGGCGCGGGCTCGCGAGGACGCGGATGGCGCCGTGGCCGAGCCGGGTGGCGGCCAGCTTCTCCGTCAGCGCCTCGCGCACCGCGCGCGAGGTCCGGGTGACCTCGGCCGGGGGCATCTCCTCGACGCCGATCTCCATCACCAGCGTGGCCGGACCCGCTTCGACGGGCGCGCCGGGCTCCTCGGCCGGGGCGGCGGGCTCGACGGCGACAGCCGACCCGACCGGGGCAACGTGCTCGTCCGGGGCAACGTGCTCAGCCGGGGCAACGTGCTCAGCCGGGGCAACGTGCTCAGCCGGGGCGGCGGACTCGGCAGGGGCGGCTGGTTCCGCCTCCGCGGGGGCCTGCTCCGGCTCCTGGCGCCGCTCCGGCTGCCGCTGCTCCTGCGGGGCGGCAGAGTCCGCGGCGGCGTCCTGGTTCGCGGCGGCGGAGGCCTTCAGCGCGGCGGCGGTCCCCGGGACGGTGCCCAGCGGGAAGCCCAGCTCCTCACGGCGGGCGACCCACAGCGCGGCCACCTCGTGGGCGAGCCCGCGCATCCGGGCGAAGGAACGCGCCCGCTCCGTGGTGGAGATGGCACCCCGCGCGTCGAGCACGTTGAAGGTGTGCGAGCACTTCAGCACGTACGAGTACGCGGGCACCGGCAGACGTGCGTCGAGCAGGCGGCGCGCCTCGCCCGCGTACGCCTCGAAGAGGGTCCGCTGGGTGTCCAGGTCGGCCTCGTCGAGGTAGTAGCGGCTCATCTCGTACTCGGCCTGGCCGAAGGCCTCGCCGTAGGTGACGCCGGGCCCGTACTGGAGGTCCTTGAAGTGGTTGACGCCCTGGAGCGCCATCAGGATGCGCTCGATGCCGTAGGTGATCTCCACGGACACCGGGTCCAGGGTGATGCCGCCCGCCTGCTGGAAGTAGGTGAACTGGGTGATCTCCAGCCCGTCCAGCCACACCTCCCAGCCCAGGCCCCAGGCGCCGAGCGCCGGGGAGGCCCAGTTGTCCTCGACGAAGCGGATGTCGTGCGCGTCGGTGTCGATGCCGAGGGCGCGGAGGCTGCCGAGGAAGAGCTCCTGGGCGTTGCCGGGCTCCGGCTTCAGGATGACCTGGTACTGGGTGTGCGTCTGGAGGCGGTTGGGGTTCTCGCCGTACCGCGAGTCGTCGGGCCGCACGCTCGGCTCCACGTACGCCACGCGCCAGGGCTCCGGACCCTGGACGCGCAGGAACGTGGAGGGGTTGAGCGTGCCCGCGCCGACCTCAGTGTTCATGGGCTGAACGTTCAGACACCCGTGATCGGTCCAGTACTTGTTCAGCACCTGGAGAGCTTCTTGCATCGTCAACACTGAGATCATTCCTTCACGGACGCGGCGCGGACTTCGGAGCACCTCCCAGCCGGAGCACAGGAGACCCTGGGTCCGGCGAGTCTACCGAGCGGGAAGGCACCCCCTGATCGCCGAATGCGTGGTCAGGCCAGCGCGACCTCGCACCACACGGTCTTGGTGTACGGGTCGCCGCCGGTGGCCCCCCAGCGCCTCGACAATGCCTCGACCAGCAGCAGGCCCCGTCCCCCGTCACGGTCGGCGGACGGCGGCGCAATCGCGCCGGGGACGGGCGGTCGGCGCTCGGGGCTCGCGTCCGTGACCTCGACGAGCAGCTCCGGATCTCCACCCCGCAGGGTGAGCCGCAGCCGGAAGTCCCGGCCCGGCGCCCTGCCGTGCCGCACCGCGTTGGTGGCGAGCTCGGCCACCAGGAGCGTCGCCGTCCGGTTCGCCTCGCTGCCGTGCGGCCAGCCCCAGCGGTGGATCTCCTCGGCCGCGAGCCGCCGGGCCAGCCGGGCGCCGCGCGGGGTGGCCGAGAGCAGGATGTCGAAGTGCCGGGCCGGGACGGGAGGTTGCGCCGGGCCGGGAAGGGGCGCGGCGGAGGGGGCAGTTTCGCGATTCATGTCACTCAGCGTGGCCACACGACTCCACGATGGTCAGTAACGACACCGGTACGTGGCGTGACTGTCCGGGTCCGGTCCGGGTCCGTCCGGGCCGCGTGGCGTTACCCGGTCATCCGCCGAGGAGTTGAGCATGCACGGATCGGACGTGGAGGTGCGCGAGCGTGAGCCTGACGGGGTATTCGGGACAGATGGGTGACGGCATGGAGCCGTACGACGGCGACGACGAGGAGTCGACGACCGTCCTGCGGATGATCGGCCGGACCATCAAACTCTGGCGCGACCGGCTGGACATGACCCAGGCCGAGCTGGGCGCCGCAATCGGCTACAGCGAGGAGCAGGTCTCCTCGGTCGAACGGGGACGGCGCGCACCGAGCGCGGCATTCCTGGAGAAGGCGGACGAGGTGCTCGGGGCGGGCGGCATGATCGCCTGCCTGCGCAAGGACGCGGAGGAGGCCCGGTTCCCGAAGAAGGTACGGGACCTGGCGAAGCTGGAGAACCAGGCGGTCGAGATCTGCGCCTACGACAACTCCGTCGTCAACGGACTGCTCCAAACACCGGACTACGCACGGGCGCTGTACGGGATGCGGCGCCCGTCCTACGGCGAGGAGGAGATCGAACGACTCGTGGCGGCGAGGATGGCCCGCCAGGAGATCTTCCATCAACAGCCCTCCCGGGTCTTCACATTCGTCCAGGAAGAAGTGACGCTGCAACGTCCGCTCGGGGGCAGAATGGTGATGCGGAAGCAGCTCGAACACCTGCTGGAAATCGGCGCCCGCCGGGACGTGGAGTTCCAGGTGATGCCCACGAACCGCGAGGACCACACTGGACTTGCCGGGGCGTTCAAACTGCTGCGGCTCGAAAGCGGGGAGACCGTGGGACACAGCGAGGCTCATCTCGTCAGTCGGCTGTTCTCGCACCCCAAGGAGATCCAGCTCTTCGAGATCCGCTATGGCATCATCCGGGCCCAGGCTCTCACTCCCCGTGAGTCGCTGGCCTTCATCGAGAAAGTGCTGGGAGAGACGTAATGACCAACCCTTCGACGGTGAACAGTTCCGTGCTGAAGTGGTTCAAGAGCAGCTACAGCACGAATGACGGCCCGGACTGCGTGGAGGTCGCCGTCGTCCCCGAGACCGTCCACGTACGCGACTCCAAGCAGACCCACGGTCCTCAGCTCGCCTTCGGACCCCGGCAGTGGAACGCCTTCGTGTCCTACGCGGCCGACCACTGACGTACACGTACGACGAGCGCGCCGACGCCCCGTGTCCGGCCTCCGCCGGGTGCGGGGCGTCGTCGTTGTGTTGTGGCGGTCGGTGCGGGCGGGCCCGTAGGGTGGGCCGTGCAGCTGGTTCGCCCCGTCCGCCAGACGGGGAGTCGTAAGAGGGAACCCGGTGGGAATCCGGGACTGCCCCGCAGCGGTGAGTGGGAACGACCGCCGTCATACGCACTGGGGCCCGGAACAGGGTCCTGGGAAGCGACGGCCAGTAGGTGTCCGCCTTTCGGCGGGTGTGCCCGCGAGTCCGAAGACCTGCCACTGCCCGCGCGCGATACGACGCGTGCGCGGACATCCCGGTGACCTCGTGGGCGGGTCGGCGTACATATCCGGCGGACGGCCGTGCCCTGTGGCGCGAGGCCGCACTGCGGGATGTGCCACTCCTTCGTGTCGTACGGGTCCTCGGGATCCCAGGGATACATCTCTCGAAGGAGATCTCCGTGACCGGCAGGACCGCAGCCGCGGCAGCACGGGCGACCGTGTACGGCTACCCGCGCCAGGGACAGAACCGCGAGCTGAAGAAGGCGATCGAGGGCTACTGGAAGGGCCGCGTCACCGCCGACGCGCTCCGCACCACCGCCGCCGACCTGCGACGCGCCAACTGGCGGGAGCTGGCCGAGGCCGGCATCCACGAAGTGCCCACCGGCGACTTCTCGTACTACGACCACGTACTGGACACCAGCGTCATGGTCGGCGTGGTTCCCGACCGGCACCGCGTGGCCGTCGCCTCCGACGCCCTGGACGGCTACTTCGCGATGGCGCGGGGTACCCAGGACGTGGCACCGCTGGAGATGACCAAGTGGTTCGACACCAACTACCACTATCTGGTGCCCGAGTTGGGGCCTGAGACGATGTTCGCAGCCGACTCGCGAAAGCAGGTCGCCGAGTTCCGGGAGGCGCTGGCCCTCGGGCTGACGCCCCGGCCCGTCCTGGTCGGCCCGGTCACCTATCTCCTCCTCGCCAAGCCCGCCCCCGGTGTGGGCGGCGACTTCGACCCGCTCACGCTGCTGGACCGGCTGCTGCCCGTGTACGCCGAAGTGCTCGCCGATCTGCGTGCGGCGGGCGCCGAGTGGGTGCAGCTCGACGAACCCGCCCTGGTCCAGGACCGTACCCCCGCCGAGCTGAACGCGGCGGCCCGCGCCTACCGCGGCCTGGGCGCCCTCACCGACCGTCCGAAGCTGCTGGTCGCCACCTACTTCGACCGGCTCGGCGAGGCGCTTCCGGTACTCGCGAAGGCCCCTGTCGACGGGATCGCCCTCGACTTCACCGAGGCGGCGGCCGCCAATCTGGACGCCCTGGCCGCCGTCGGAGGACTGCCCGGCAAGCGGCTGGTGGCCGGTCTCGTCAACGGCCGCAACATCTGGGCCAACGACCTGGAGAAGTCCCTCTCCATCCTCGGCATCCTGCTCGGCCTCGCCGACCGGGTCGACGTGGCCGCCTCCTGCTCGCTGCTGCACGTCCCGCTGACCGTCACCGCCGAGCGGGACCTCGATCCCCAGATCACCCGCTGGCTCGCCTTCGCCCGGCAGAAAACCGCCGAGATCGCCGCCCTCGCCCGGGCGATCACCCGGGGCACGGACACCATCGCCGCCGAACTCGCCGCGAACCGGGCGGCGCTGTCGTCCCGGGCCGGTTCGTCCCTGACCCGCGACCCGGCGGTACGGGCCCGCGCCGCCGCCGTCACCGAGGCGGAAACCCGCCGCTCCCAGCCGTACGCCGAGCGGGCCGCCGCCCAGCGCGCGCACCTGCGGCTCCCGCTGTTGCCGACCACCACCATCGGCTCGTTCCCGCAGACCACCGAAGTGCGCACGGCCCGCGCCGACCTGCGCGCCGGACGCATCGACGAGGCGGGGTACGAGGAACGGATCAGGAACGAGATCCGGGAGGTCATCTCCTTCCAGGAGAAGACCGGCCTGGACGTCCTGGTGCACGGCGAGCCCGAACGCAACGACATGGTGCAGTACTTCGCCGAGCGGCTCACGGGATACCTGGCGACCCAGCACGGCTGGGTCCAGTCGTACGGCACCCGGTACGTGCGTCCGCCCATCCTGGCCGGGGACATCTCGCGGCCGGAGCCGCTGACGGTGCGCTGGACCTCGTACGCGCAGTCGCTCTCGGACCGCCCGGTCAAGGGCATGCTGACCGGGCCGGTCACCATGCTGGCCTGGTCGTTCGTCCGCGACGACCAGCCGCTCGGCGAGACGGCCCGGCAGGTGGCGCTCGCCCTGCGCGACGAGGTGGTGGAGCTGGAGGCGAACGGGACGTCCGTCATCCAGGTCGACGAACCCGCGCTGCGCGAGACGCTGCCGCTGCGCGCCGCCGACCGGCCCGGCTACCTCGCCTGGGCGACGGAGGCGTTCCGGCTCAGTACCAGCGGGGTGCGGCCGGACACCCAGATCCACACGCACATGTGCTACGCCGAGTTCGGTGACATCGTGCAGGCCATCGACGACCTCGACGCCGACGTCATCAGCCTGGAGGCAGCCCGCTCACACATGCAGGTCGCCCGCGAACTGGCCGCCCACGGCTACCCGCGCGAGGCCGGTCCCGGGGTGTACGACATCCACTCGCCCCGCGTCCCGAGCACCGAGGAGGCCGCCGAACTGCTGCGCGCCGGGCTCGGCGCCATCCCGCCCGAACGCCTCTGGGTCAACCCCGACTGCGGCCTGAAGACCCGCGGCTGGCCCGAGACGAAGGCGTCCCTGGAGAACCTGGTAGCCGCCGCCCGCACCGTACGCGAAGAACTGACCACGACCGGGTCCGGCTCGTAGCGTCGCCCGCCGGGCCAGGAGTGCCTCGGCGCTCCCGGCCCGGCGCCCTCCCCCCAAGCTCCCCGTCCGCGCACCAAGAACCCGTTACGCCGCCGGGCCGCAGCCCGGACCGGCGTACCGAACCCGCTGTCGCGGGGGGAAGCGTTCACGCCTGCCCGAACTCCTCGTGCACTACCCTGTGGAGCCCGCACCGACCATCCCTTGCCGGCCACGCTCCCCCCGCACCGCGAGCAGCCCGCGAAAGGACCCGATGCACGCCAACAAGCAGGCTCACACCGCCGAGTACAAGAAGCCCGCCCGCACGACCACCAGGGCCTCCGTCCCGGACGCTGAATTACTTGCCGGCCCCCTCGCCCTCCAGAGCACCTCGGGCAACGCCGCCGTCGTCCAGATGCTCCGAGCGGCCGGCCACCCCTGGGCCCAGGAAGAGCACCGGCACGACGCCGACTGCGGCCACCGGCAGACCGAGCAGGCGGCACAGCCCGCGGTGCAGCGCTCCGCCGTCCACGACGTCCTCCGCACCAGCGGGCTTCCGCTGGACGACGCGACACGCACCGACATGGAGAACCGGCTGGGTGCCGACTTCTCCGACGTACGCATCCACGACGACGCCGCCGCCAGGGCCTCCGCCGCCGAAGTCGGCGCCCGTGCCTACACCTCCGGCAACCACGTCGTCATCGGAGACGGTGGCGCCGACAGCCACACCCTCGCGCACGAACTCACCCACGTCATCCAGCAGCGCCAGGGCCCCGTCGCCGGAACGGACAACGGCAACGGCCTCAAGGTCTCCGACCCCGCCGACCGGTACGAGCGCGAAGCGGAAGCCAACGCGACACGAGTGATGGCGGGCCCTTCTCCGCAGGCCGTAGTGGTGAGGTCCGCTCCATCGCACGAGCCCTCGGCACATGAGCACATCCAGCGCGTGCCGACCAGCTTCGGGGTCAACAACACGGACAGCATGACGGCCCAGCAGTGGGAGAACTCGGGCCAGTCCACCTTCCTGTCCATCATGTACAAGACCGGTAACGACCTGATCGATCTGGCCGTCACGAAATCCAACCGGTCCCAGACACACGGAAACGAACACGCGGAGGATGTGGCTCTGCGCATGATCCGGGACAACCTCGGGATGTTCGCGCCCGGACAGCGGAACCACCTGGTCCTGAACGTCACCAAGTCGCCCTGCACATCGACCGCCCGCGGCGGGCTGCCGACCACGTCGAACAAGCCGACGGGCTGCACCGAGGAACTGATCGGCCTGGTGACCAACGGGCTTCAGGACGCCGCCGGGAACCGGTACGACTTCGAGCTGGAACTGATCTGCCGCGGCCTGTACGCGCCCCGCGCCCAGGGCCGAACGCAGGCCGAAGTCCTCGATGCCTCGCAGGCGGCAGTGGCGGCCATGAAGGCGACCGGCCACATCACGGTCTCCGGCGACGTGCGGCCGGCCCCCTCGGCGAACCGCTACGAGGTAGGGGACTGACCGGTGGTGGATGTGCCGGGCCCGGACCGTCCGCCACCGGTCAGTCCCTGCGGGTTCTCTGCCGCCTCCGGCGGCTCGGCGGCCACGGCCTTGCGCCACGAGGCGGCTTTCCCCGCGTGCAGGGCGACGGCCCCAACAACGATGGCGGGATGTCCGCCGACGTCATGGCACTGACGAAGGCCGTCGTGCGCCGGGTGAAGTGAGCCGCCTCGCTCAGCGGTCCGGGGAAGGTGGCGGCGGCGCCCCGGGCCGCACGAACCGTACCGGAGCCCGGAAACGGGCTTTTCGGGCGGCGCGGCGGAAGGTGGTGAGGACCGCCGGTCCGGCCAGCAGGATGCACACGAAGTTAGTGACGGCGCGTCCGGTGTCCCAGCCGAGCGAGGTCGCCACGTCGAAGGCGAGGTAGCGGTGCCACTGCTCGGTGAACGGCAGACCGGGCAGATAGGCGATCGAGCTGTTGGGGTCGAGGGAGAACGGCCAGAACGACAGGTTGAGCAGGAAGCC
The DNA here is from genome assembly GCF_042262625.1 of Streptomyces sp. NPDC056347. Taxonomy (NCBI): domain Bacteria; kingdom Bacillati; phylum Actinomycetota; class Actinomycetes; order Kitasatosporales; family Streptomycetaceae; genus Streptomyces; species Streptomyces sp. NPDC056347. The sequence goes on from NZ_JBHJQP010000105.1 coordinate 19,542, forward strand.
GAAGAGGTAGCCGGAGAGCGATCCGTAGACCGCGAGGAGCAGCACCTCGCGCCGTCCGGTCGCGCGCGGCAGGAACCCGGCGAGCATCCCGACGAAGGCGCAGCCGAACATCTGGTACGGCATCCAGGGCCCCACTCCGCCGGTGATGAGCGCGGAGGTGAACAGGGAGGTGCAGCCCAGGGTGAAGCCGAAGCCCGGGCCGTAGACGCGTCCGGCCAGAACCAGGACGAAGAAGACGGTCTCGATGCCCGCGGTGCCCGCGCCGAGTGGGCGCAGCGCCGCGTTGACGGCGGAGAGCACGCCGAGCATGGCGAGCGCCTTGGAGTCGATGCCGCCCTCGGCGATCTCGGAGAGTACGACGCAGAGGATCAGGACCAGCAGGACGCCGAAGATCAGCGGCGGGGCGTAGTTCGAGCCGAAGGTACCGGGGGCGACGACGAACGGCCAGAAGAACGCGACCACGCCGAGGAAGGCCGCCATCGCGACAACCAGGCCGACACGGGGGTTGAGGCGGATGGCGGCGGCGTCGCGGGGGCCGCGCTGCGGGGTCATGGCCGCTCCTCCGGGTGGGCGTGGAGCCGGTCGTCATGGAGGGCGGCGGTGACCTGGTCGACGGTGAGGTACGGGAGCGGGGCGAGGATCTTCGCGGTCTGCGGGGCGAAGACCGGGGAGGCCACGATGACGTCGGCGGTGGGTCCGTCGGCGACGATGTCACCCTCGGCCATGACGACGACCCGGTCGGCGGCGCGCGCGGCGAACTCGACGTCGTGGGTGGAGACGATGACCGTACGCCCCTCGGCGGCCAACGCGGCGACGATGTCGATGAGTTGGCTCTTCGCCCGGTAGTCGAGGCCGCGGGTCGGTTCGTCGAGGAGCAGGACTTTCGGGGCGGCGCTGAGCTGGATGGCGAGGACCAGGGCGAGCTTCTGGCCCTCGGAGAGGTCACGCGGGTGGGCGGTGTCCTCGATGCCGGGGGCGAGGAGGTCCAGGAGGGTGCGGGCGCTCTCCCCCGTCGCGGACTCGGTGTCCGCCTCGTCGAGTTCCTGGCGCACGCTCTCCAGGTAGAGGAGGTCGGCGGGGGGCTGGGGCACCAGGCCGACGAGTCTGCGGGCGTGCGCCGGTGGCACGTCGTGCGGGTCCGTGCCTCTGGCCCCGGTGGTGTCCTCATGGACCCCGACCGTGCCGCCGGTGCGCGGGCCCGTGCCCTGGAGGGCCCAGAGCAGGGAGGACTTGCCGGAGCCGTTGCGCCCCATCAGCGCGGTCACCTCGCCCTCGTGGAGAGTGAGGTCCACCTCGCGGACGGCCGGGACGCCCTGGTAGGCGACGGCCACCTTACGGGCGGTGAGCAGGACGGACCGTCCGGGGGCGGCGGGGTGCGGAGGGACCGGGGTGCGGCCGGTGAGCCGGGCACGGAGCGGGGCGGCCCTGCGACGGGCGTCACGGATGGACAGCGGCAGGGGGTCCCAGCCGACGGCGCGCCCGAGGTCGACGATGGGCGGCGCGATGGCGGACGTGCGGAGGATCTCGGCGGGGTCGCCGATGCGGACGAGGCCGTCGCCGGGGAGGTGGAGGATGCGGTCAGCGTACTGGACGACGCGTTCCAGGCGGTGCTCGGCCATCAGGACGGTGACACCGAGGTCGTGGACGAGCCGGGTGACGGCGGCGAGGACCTCCTCGGCGGCGCTCGGGTCGAGTGCGGAGGTCGGTTCGTCCAGGACGAGGACGCGGGGGTGGGCGGTGAGGACGGAGCCGATGGCGACGCGCTGCTGCTGGCCGCCGGAGAGTTCGTGCAGGGCGCGGTGGCGCAGGTCGGCCAGACCCAGGAGGTCCAGGGTCTCCTCGACCCGCTTGCGCATGGTGGCCGAAGGCGTCGCCAACTGCTCCATGGCATAGGCGAGTTCCTCCTCAACCGTGTCCGTCACGAAGCCGTCGACCGGGTCCTGGCCGACGACGCCGACGACATCGGCGAGTTCGCGCGGTGGATGGTCGGCGGTGTCCCGGCCGTCGACGGTGACCCGGCCGTACAAGGTGCCGCCGGTGAAGTGCGGCACCAGGCCGTTTACGGTGCCGAGCAGGGTGGACTTGCCGACGCCGGTATGTCCGACGACCAGGCACAGCTCACCCTCCTCCACAGTGAGGTCGACGTCGCGCAGGGCGGCGGCGGGGGCGTCGTCGTACTCGACGGTGACGTGGTCGAAGGTGATCACGCGGCGGCTTTCGGCTCGGGTCGGGGTTCCTGGGGCGGCGGCGAGAAGAAGCCGGCCGTTCCGGCGAGGAGGATCGCCGCGGTCGGCACCAGCGGAAGATCCGGCCAGGTGAGCGGGTAGAAGGCGGGGTTGAGCTGGGCGGGGTCGTAGCCGAGGTTGGCGAACAGCAGCACCGCTGCCAGTACCCCGCTGCCGGCTACCAGCCACTCCGGCGTGCTCCACGGGTCGGGCCGGTAGGTGGTACGGGTGACGCGGCGCCCACCGAGCCGGAGTCCGGCGACGCACAGCGCCGCACCGGCCCCCATCGCGGGAAAGCCGAGGAAAGAGGGGGCGGTCGCGTCGAGGAGCCCGTACGCGCCCGCGCACAGGCCGCACATGCCGAGCAGCATCAGTGCGCCGGTGGCCTGCCGGGAGCGCCGGGTCGCGGTGCCGGCGCGCCCGTAGCCGCGCGAGTCCATGGCGGCGGCCAGCCGCAGCGAGCGTTCCAGCGCGTCCTCCAGGACGGGGACGACGATGCCCCGCAGCGCCCGCAGGCCCCGGGTGCGCCCGGCCCGCAGCTTCCGGGCCCGTGCCACCCGTTGCACGCTCTGTACCAGCTGGGGTGCCACGCTGATCGCGACGGTGACGGCGACGCCCAGTTCGTACAGCGCGCCGGGAAGCACGCGCAGGGCCCGCTTGGGGTTGGCGAGGGTGTTCGCGGCGCCGATGCAGCACAGCATGCAGGCCAGCCGAAGCCCATCGGTGGCCGACGACAGCACGGCCTCCAGGGAGACGGGGCCGCCGAGTTGGATGCCCGCGTACCAGTCCGGGGTGGGGATGTGCGGCAGGGAGAAGAGGAAGTGGTCGTTCGGGGTGATGCCGGTGGCGAACACCACCCGGAAGACCACCCGGATCGTCACAACCGTCAGTGCCAGGTACAGGTAGTACTTGAAGCCGCGCGCCCAGGGAGCGGCGGTGCGGCGGGCGGTGACGACGTAGCCGAGCACGGCCAGCACCAGGAAGAGGAGAAGCGGGTTGTTGGTGCGGCTGACGGCGGTTGCCAGGGCGAGGGCCCAGATCCACCAGGTGAGCGGGTGGAGGGTACGGGCCGGGCGGCGGCCACCCCGGTCCGGCGCCGTGCCGGTCCGGACGGCCGCCGCCTCTGGTGAGGGGTGGTCCATGGGTGTCACTCGTGCGTGCGGCGGCGTGCCGTGTAGATGCCGGCGCCCGCGATCAGTGCGACGAGCCCGGCGCCCGCGACGACCGGCAGCACCGAGCCCGCGTCGTGTGCGGCGTCGGCCTTGGGGGCCGCGTCGACGATGCGGGGTTCGGCGCCAGTGCCGGTGGACGGGGAGGACGACCGGGTGGTGCCCGCCGGGGCGGAGGGGCTGGGGCTCCCGGTCGGCTCCTCGGATTTCGTCGGCTTCTCGGGCTTCGCAGGCTTCGGCTTCGGCGGGGCGGTCGGGGGCTTGGTGGTCTCCTCGGTCACGGGTTGTTCGGGGGCCGGGCCGGTGTTGACGTTCGGCGGCAGCTTCGGGGCCTTGGCGGTGGAGGCGGGCCGACCGGTGCCGCTGGGACTGGTGTTGCGGGCGCGCAGCTGGTCGGGTTTGATCTTCGGCCGGCCCTTCGTGCCGCCGATGTCGGTGCCGCCGAAGATCCACAGGTCGACGCTGCCGGGCTTCGGCTTGTAGAGCATGGCCCCGAGCTGGCTGTACTCCCAGTCGTCGGCACCGGGGTCGGCGTGCCAGTACGACCAGTACGCGGAGGCGGGCGGGGTGAGGACGCAGTCCTCCTCGGCGGCGGGTGGGAACTGCTTGCCTTTCCGGTAGCCGCTGTAGCCGATCCGGCAGATGAACGCCGGTCCGTCGTGGCCGGTGCCGACGGTGCGCCAGCCGCCTTGGTTGAGCAGCTCGTACCCGGTGGTGGGGGTGGTGCCGCAGGCCCGGTAGACGGGCCCGCCCCAGTGGCTGAAGTCCACGGCGAGCACGGCGCCCGCCGTGGTGGTGCACCGGCCCATGGCCTGCGGGTCGGCCGCCGCCTCCCCGGCGGTGGCGCCGAGTCCGGCGGCGGTCAGGCCCAGCGCGGCCACCACCCGGGCCGCTGCGTGCACGACACACCCGGCGCCCATCACCGCTCCCCTGCGGCCGTGCGGCGCCGGGCCACGACGACCGTGCGCCAGCCGACCGCGCAGAGCAGCACGGCGAGGAGGCCGAGGGCCAGGGCCTGTACGCCGGTCGAGGCGAGGGCCCCGCCGCCGTTCGCGTCCACGACGTTCCCGCCGCCGGTGCCGCCGTCGTCCCCGGGGGTGACGATCTCGGGGATGCCGTCGTCGTCCCCGCTCGGGGTCGGCTGGGGGCTGGTGCCGTTCAGGTCGCGTTCCAGCGTGGCGAAGGAGACGCCGGTGGCCCCGGCGACGGCCTGGGTGGAGGCCCGCAGGTCGGAGCCGCGCTGGCCCTCCTTGGCGACGTTGAAGCCGCCGTCCTTGTTCTGCTGGGCGGCGAGGAACCTCAGCGCCGAGGCGATCGCGGGCCGGTGGGCCGCCCGGTCCAGGGAGAGACCCTGGACGGCCAGCGCCGCCGAGTTGACGCTGTTGCCCGCCGCTCCGGGAAAGCCGCCGTCGTCGTACTGCTGGCCGGCGATCCAGTTGAGCGCCCTGTCGACGGCCTTGCCGGCCGTGTCGCCGCCCGCGAGGTCCAGGGCCATCGCGGCGATGGCGGTGGAGTCGACGTCCTGGTCACCGGTCGGCGGGATCAGGCTCGGCCAGGAGCCGTCGGCGTTCTGGAGGCTCTCCAGGTAGGCGATCGGGTCCTGGGCGCCGACCTCGTCCCCGGCGCGCAGCTGTCCCATGACGGCGAGGGCCTGCGAGAAGACGGACGGGGCGTAGGTGTAGGCGCCCTTGGCTGCGCAGGAGCGGTCGGGGGCCTTGCTGGGCCCGTCGCACACCGCTTCATCGAGAGCGGCGATCAGGTCGTGCCCGGCGAAGTCGCGCGGGTCGCGGCCCACCGCCTCGGCGAGCAGCGCGGTCTTGCCGATCGAGCCGCCGCCCGCGTAGGCGGTGCCGATGCCCGTCCAGTCATTGACGGTGCGGCCCTCGCCGTCCGTTCCGCCCTGGTCCAGGAAATCCACGATGCCGCGCAGTCTGCCGTTGTCCAGGCCGGTGGCGGCCAGGGCGTAGGCCCCGTCGATGGTGAGGCCGAAGTCGGCGCGTCCGGACGCCGCACCGGCCGGGTAGTACCGGCCCTGCTTGAGCCGGTCGGCTCCGGTGAGGTAGGCGACGCCCTTCTTCAGATCGGGGCCGTCGCCGGGCTCCGGCTCGCCGCCCGGGTTCGGGGTGGTGGGCGGGTCGGTGGGTTCGGTCCTGCCGGTGGTGAGGCTCGCGAGGTCGGTACGGGCCCCGGCGAGGGCTGCGACCGGGGTGGCGTAGGCGGTGGGTTCGGTGGCGTCCCGGTCGTAGCCGAAGCCGCCGCCGTCCAGTTGGGTGCGCGAGAGCCAGCCCTCGGCGGAGTCGGCCCGGGCGGTCTCGCCGAACGCGCGCAGGGCCTGGGCGGCGTAGGCGGTGGCGATCACGTCGCCGGTGGCGGCCCCGGTGTAGCCGGGGAAGGAGCCGTCGTCGAGCTGTGTCTTCCCCAAGTAGTCGCGGGCCTTGACGACGGCCTGCTCCTGGCCGCCCGCCCGGTGCAGGACGAGGGCGATCAGGCCGGTGGTCCCGGCGTCGCCGTCGCAGCGGCCGCCGGGCTGGATGAGGATGCTGGTGATGCCGCCGTCCTTGCACTGCACCTGGGTCAGCCGGTCGACCGAGGCGGCCTTCGGGGTCACGTCGGCGCGGAGCAGGGCCAGCACGGCGCGGGCCTGTTCGTCGGCGTAGGTGATGTGGCGGATGTCTCCCTCGGCGGTGCAGCCCTGGCCGGGGGCGGCGGCCTGGCAGACGTTGCCGGTGAGGTCGGCGATCAGGTCCCGGCCGCCGAAGTCGCGGGGGTCGCGCTCGGTGGACTCGGCGAGCAGTGCGAGCCGGGCCGCGGCGGCCGTGCTCGGTTCCTGGTCCTTGCCCTTGGGGAGCACGTAGTCGTCCACATGGGCCGCGAGGAAGGCGACGACCTTGGCGAGGGCGTCGCTCCTGCCGTGCGCCGCGGCCAGGGCGTAGGCGGTCTCCGTGGTGAGCAGGTAGTTGGGGGTGTCCGGGCCCTCGTCGAGGATGCGCTCGCCGTCGCTCAGCAGGCCCTGGAGCCAGGAGGCGGCGCCCGCCACGTCGACGCGGCCGGGCGCCCCGGTGGGCCCGCCGCCCGGGTTCGGGGAGCCGTCGCCCCCGGCACGGACGTCGTCGGGGCTGAAGGTGGGCCTGCCTGTGGTGCCGCCGATGTCGGTGCCGCCGTACACCCAGGCGTCGACGTCACCGTCCTTGAGCTTGCGGTCCATCGCCCCGTACTGGCTGTAGGACCAGTCGTCCTGGCCGGGCGAGGCGACCCAGTACGACCAGTAGGCGGTCGCCTGCGGGGTCAGGAAACAGTCCTCCTTGTCCGGGGTCGGGTACTGCGTACCGGAGTTGAAGGATCCGAAGCCGATGCGGCAGATGAAGCCGGGCCCGTCGTGCTGGGTCCCGGTGGTGGTGAAGCCGGCCTCGCGGAAGAGCTCGTAGCCGGTGGTGGGGGTGGTGTCGCAGCCGCGCTCGACCTTGCCGCCGAAGGGGGTGAAGTCGACTGCGACGACGGCGCCCCTGGTGCCGGTGCACTCACCGACCGGGGCCGCGGCGGCGGTCGGGCCGGTGAGGAGGTACGCGAGACAGGACGCGAACAGGACGACCAGTGCGGACAGTGTCGCGGCCGGGACGCCCGGCCGTCTCCGAACGCGCCGTGCAAGAGCGCCCTCGCACTCCAACGTTCCCATCGCGGCCCCCTTGGTGTGGCCGAAGCGGGCGGTGGAAAACGTGGCAGAAGCCCCGTCCGGGCAGCGAGCCGCAGGGCGGAGCAGGTCGCACCACGCCGTAGTCCGCGACGGCGTCCGTTGCTGTGAATCACGCTCCAGGCATTCCGGCTCGCCCGACCGGGAGTCGGGCCTACGGTTGCGGGTCAGCGCCGGGTTTCGACCGGCTTTCCCTGGAACAGCTTTGCGTATCAGCCGGATTGGAACACGCGTCCGCAACGGTCGTCAAGGACGCCCGGCACGGGCCGGGTTCGGCGCGCCACGCACGGTGGCGGAGCGGACGGGCGTCCGGTACTGTCCGGCCCTGCCGAATGGGGGAACCCGGTGGGAATCCGGGGCTGACGCGCAGCGGTGTGGGACGGCGACAGCCGGACCGAGCCCGAATGCCCATACGGCATTGGCTAGTTGGAAGTCGGTCCACGCGTTCCGGACGGCGGCCACGCGTCGCCGTGCGCACCCTTCACGGGGACCGGCGGCGGGGTCGGCGTCCCTCATCCCTGGAGCACGCCATGCCCCGCACCACCACCGCCCGCCGCGCCGCGCTCACCGCGGCGGCCGCCCTCGGCGCCTTCACCCTGACCACCCTGTCCGCGGCGGCGACCTCGACGCCCGCACAGATCGCCACCTCCACCACCAACGGCGTCGGATACCTGAAGTCCCTCCAGGGGCCGGACGGTTCGTACGCCGGGTCGGGGCTCTCCAACGAGTGGGCGTTCAGCGCGTTCGCCGCCACCGGTACGGCTGCGGTGGACGTCGCTCCCGGCGGCGACACGACGAAGAACGCGAGAACGGTCTACCGGAACCTGCTCTCCACCGGTTCCTGGCCGTCGGCCTCCCCGGTCGTCACCGACTACGAGCGCGCCACACTGAACGCGTACGCGGCCGGGATCGACCCCGCCCGGGTCTCCACCTCCCGCAACCTCGTCGCCGACATCTACGCGTACTGGCAGAACGCCGAACCCGGCTACTTCGGACCGTCCGCCAACTTCAACGGCACCGTCTTCGCCGCCCTCGCCCTGAACGGCGCCCGGACCACCACCGACCGGATCCGCATACCCCAGTCCCTGCGCGACGCGATGATCAACCGCATCCGCGCCAACCAGCACAACGACGGTGGCTGGAACTTCGGCAAGGCGGAGGGCAACCCCGCTCAGCTCGCCACGGACGGCGATGTCGACATGACCGGGGCGGCCATGGCCGCGCTGTGCGTCTCCGGCGTCCCCGCCACCGACCCCGACATCGCCGAGGCCAAGGCGTTCCTGAAGAACAAAATCATCGCCAACACCGGCGCGTTCGACGCCATGTACGGGGTCAACACCGACTCCAACGGCTGGGCGGTCTCCGGCCTCAACGCCTGCGGCATCAACCCTCAGACCGGCGACTTCGTCACCTCTAGGGGCAAGACCCCGGTCGACTTCCTGATCAGCCAACAGTTCAATCCGGGCGGCGGCTTCAAGTACCTGCCCACGGACACCGCTCCGCAGGCCTACGCCTCCATCGACGGGCTGCGGGCTGTGGCCGGTGGCGGCTTCACCGCCGCCCCGCCGGTCCCGACGACCGCGGGGGCGCCGCGATGGGTGGCCCAGTCGTCGCTGGCCTCGGGCACCGCGAGCAAGTTCGCGCTGACCGTGGACGACGGCACCGGCACTTTGAAGGTGTGCTCCGTCACGCTCACCGCGACCGGTGCCACGACCACGCTCGGTGCGGTAGTGGACGCGGCGGCCGGCGCGGCGACCCCGTCCGGCTGTGTCACGGGCGTCACCCCGTCCGCCGGAACCGGCCAGGTCACCGCCCTCAACGGCAAGGCCAACAGCGGATCCATCACCTGGAAGGCGAGCGTCGACGGCGCCGCGTTCACCACGGCCGCCCGCGAGAACACCGTCGCGATCGGCGACACGATCGCCCTGCGCCTGGGCGCCTGACCCCTGCGGGGCCCGTCCGCGCGGACGGGCCCCGCGCCTACCCCGCGCCCCGCGCCCCGTCGG
>NZ_JBHJQP010000106.1:0-28469 GCF_042262625.1 Streptomyces sp. NPDC056347
GTGCGGGCACGGCGGACGCCCGGCACCGGGAGGTGGTGACGGCGTTCCGGTCCTTTCGTACGCCGGACGGGCCTACAGCCCCTGCCAGGACGGCTTCGCCGCGTAGGTGGCGCGGAAGTAGTCCGCCAGCTTCAGCTTCGATGCGGCGGCCTCGTCGACCACCACCGTCGCGTGCGGGTGCAGCTGGAGCGCCGAGGCGGGCACGATCGAGGCGACCGGCCCCTCCACCGTCTGCGCCACGGCGTCCGCCTTGCCCTCGCCGGTGGCGAACAGGACCGGGTGGCGGGCGTCCAGGATGGTGCCGATGCCCTGGGTGATCACGTGGTGCGGCACCTGCGTGATGTCGTCGTCGAAGAAGCGCGCGTTGTCGATCCGGGTCTGCTCGGTGAGCGTCTTGATCCGGGTACGGGAGGCGAGCGAGGAGCACGGCTCGTTGAAGCCGATGTGCCCGTCGGTGCCGATGCCGAGGAGCTGGAGGTCCACCCCGCCGGCCTCGGCGAGCGCCCTGTCGTACGCCAGGCAGGCCGCCTGGACGTCCTCGGCGGCACCGTCCGGGCCCATGAAGGACTCCTCGGACAGGCCGAGCGGCTCGACGACCTCCCGCAGCACCACCGACCGGTAGGACTCGGGGTGACCGGCCGGCAGGCCGACGTACTCGTCGAGCTGGCAGACCCGGGCGCGCGAGGCGTCCACGGCACCGGAGCGGACCTTGGCGGCCAGGGCCTGGTAGATGGGCAGCGGGGTAGAGCCGGTGGCAACGCCGAGCAGGGCGTCGGGCCTGCGGCTCAGCAGGGCACCGATGGCCTCCGCGATGAGTTCGCCGCCTGCCTGGGCGTCCGGGACGATGACAACTTCCACGCGGGGCCTGCCGATCTGAAGAGTTGAGTCAGGTGGTATAGACCAATCACTTCCAATTTAGCAGACCGGGGTGGTGCGGGCGTGGCGAATGCGCCCGATTTCGCGGCGGCTCGTGGAGTGGGCCGCCGGAGGGCGGCCGAAGGCATCAGGGGCGATCGGGGGCGGCGCGGCGCCCCCGGAAACACCCGCGGGCCACGGCGCCGGGACAGGACCCTCAGCCTGTCCGGCACCGCAGCCCGGAGTAAGACCGCCCGTCACGGGCGGTCCGGTTCGGCCGGCGGTGTGCGGTGCCCCCGGCCGGGGAGAGGTACCGACGCGGTCAGGGCAGAGAGCGCGGTACCTCGATCCGCCCTCCTGTGCGGGGAGAGCGGAAGATCTGTCTTCAGCATTGTGGACTAGACCATTAGCTGTGTCCATCCGTCCGGACGCCGCAATTTCGGCCTCTTCCCCCAGCACGTACGGCGGGACTGTCCGGTTCGGAACGATCGCCCCCGCGCGGGTACGCTCGCACACGTGCCCTCCATGAACGATCTCGTCCGCCAGCACACAGCCCTCGGTGACACCGACCTGGAGTGGCTGCACCTGCTGGTCTCGGAGTGGCAGCTGCTCTCCGACCTGTCCTTCGCCGACCTCGTGCTCTGGGTGCCCACCCGGGACGGCACCCGCTACGTGTCCGTGGCCCAGATGCGTCCCAACACGGGCCCCACCTCCTACCAGGACGACATGGTCGGCCACCTGGTGCCGCGCGGCCGCCGCCCGATGCTGGACGCGGCGCTCGACGAGGGCCGGATCGTGCGCGAGGGCGACCCGGAGTGGCGCGAGGAGGTGCCGGTACGGGTCGAGTCGATCCCGGTCCGCAGGGAGGGCCGGGTGCTCGGGGTGATCGCCCGCAACACCAACCTCCTCACCGTCCGGACCCCCTCCCGGCTGGAGCTCACCTACCTCCAGTCGGCCTCCGACCTGGCCCAGATGATCGCCGCCGGAGCCTTCCCGTTCCCGGACCAGCAGGTCGACATGGACGCCTCGCCGCGGGTCGGCGACGGGCTGATCCGGCTCGACGCCGACGGGGTCGTCCAGTACGCCAGCCCCAACGGCCTCTCCGCGTACCACCGTCTCGGCCTCGCCTCCGACCTGGTCGGCCACCACCTGGGCGCGATCACCGCCGAACTCGCGCCCTCCCGGGGCCCGGTGGACGAGGCCCTGGTCAAGATGGCCAGCGGTTACGCGCCCCGGGAGTTCGAGGTCGAGTGCGAGGGCGGGGTGATCCAGCTGAGGGCGATCCCGCTCAAGCCCAAGGGGGTCCGCATCGGTTCGCTGGTCCTGCTCCGCGACGTCACTGAACTCCGCCGCCGCGAACGCGAGTTGATCACCAAGGACGCCACCATCCGGGAGATCCACCACCGGGTGAAGAACAACCTCCAGACGGTGGCGGCCCTGCTGCGCCTCCAGGCCCGCCGGATGGACTCGGTGCGCGGCCGCGAGGCGCTCAACGAGGCGGTGCGGCGCGTCGGTTCGATCGCCATCGTCCATGAGACGCTGTCCCAGAATCTGGACGAGCGGGTGGAGTTCGACGACATCGCCGACCGGGTCATCGCGATGGTCGCCGAGATCTCGCCGGGCAAGGTCACCTGCCGTCGCACGGGACGCTTCGGGATTCTGGACGCCGAGGTGGCCACCCCGCTGGCGATGGTCCTCACGGAGATCCTCCAGAACGCCCTGGAGCACGCCTTCACGCTCGCCGAGTCCGGCACGGTGGAGGTGTCCGCGGTGCGCGGCGGCTCCCCGGCCGCCGCGCGCCTGCTGATCACGGTCCAGGACGACGGCTGCGGGCTTCCCGAGGGCTTCGACCCGCAGCGCGCCGGGAACCTCGGCCTCCAGATCGTCAGGACGCTGGTGGAGGGAGAGTTGGGCGGCATCTTCGGCATGGTGCCGGCCCCCGGGCGCGGCACCCAGGTCGTGCTCGACATCCCCGTCCGGTCCGCGAAGTAGCAAGCCCGGCCCGCCCGTTCGCGTTGTGCCGTACGGGCGACCGGGGTCGACACGCACAGCAGTGAGCCCGGACCGTCGAGACGGTCCGGGCTCACTGGTCAAGCGTGCGCTTCGGGGGGTACTGCGCGCTGCGACTCGGGGGGCGGGGTGGTGCGTACGCGCTGTACGCGCCGCCTGGCTGAGGCTCGAAGCGGTGGCGTCGGTCAGGCGCTGGCGTTACGCGCCCGGTTGCGAGCGGCGCGGCGCTTCATCGCGCGGCGCTCGTCCTCGCTGAGGCCACCCCAGACGCCGGAGTCCTGGCCGGACTCGAGCGCCCACTGCAGGCACTGCTCCATGACGGGGCAGCGACGGCAGACGGCCTTGGCTTCCTCGATCTGCAGCAGCGCAGGACCGGTGTTGCCGATGGGGAAGAACAGCTCGGGGTCTTCCTCACGACAAACGGCGTTGTGACGCCAGTCCATGGCTGCTACCTCTCCTTGGTATTGCATACTGTTGCTTGTGAATGTGAACGCTTTCACGAATCCCCCCGCAGGTGACGGGCCGACGCCCAGATGAACTGGTTGTGGTCCTGTGCAAGTGAGGAGGGGTTCTGGCTTTCAGTGGAGGCCGGTGTTGCGGGCCGTCCCGATCGCCATGTAGAGATTCGCAAACCTCAGCGGCGGATACAACCCCTTCTGGAAAGTTTTTTTTGATTCCTCGGTGTCGACTAGGTCACAGCCGTACTTCTATGGGGTGGATCCCAGCCCAAACGTTCGAGTTAAAGGACTTTGGTCCCTTCCACTCACACAATCACACGCAGTGCACGGCGTACGCCTGTGAACGTCACACTTGTGCGCACTCCCAGGTGGTCACCGTCCATCTGGAAGGGGAGCGGAACCTTTGAATGCAAGGTGAAGTCCGTGAGGTCGTGAAGTGAAACGGCGTGCTTTCCGGACGGGCCCTTTTCCGGGCTCGACGTGAGCAGCTGGGTGCCGTACCGGGCGACCGCCGAAGTGGAGAGCCGCTTCAGTCCGAGTACGTCCAGGCCGGTGTCGAATGTGGCCTTCGGGGACGCGTACAGCGGGCGATTGCCCAGGTAGGACCAGGGGGCGGTGTTCGAGATTATCGAGAGTGCAAGATCCGTCACCGGTGCGTGCCCCGGGGTTTCCAGAGTCATCACGCCCTGCCGGCGGTGCGGTTCGTCGAGGAACTGCCGGACCACCTGACGTACATAGAGCGCGTGCGTGGAGCGCTTGCCGCGTTCGCGCTGTTGTTCGACCCGGCCGACCACGCCCGCGTCGAATCCCATTCCGGCGCAGAAGGTGAACCAGCGTTCCGGGACGGATTCGTCCTCGGTGCCGGGCGTACCGGACGCCAGGCCGAGGCCGACCGTGCGTTCGGTCCGGTTGGCGAGGGCGTCCAGGATCGCACCGGTCGCCTCCACCGCGTCGTTGGGCAGGCCGAGGGCGCGCGCGAAGACATTGGTGGAACCGCCGGGCACCACCGCGAGGCGCGGCAGCCGGTCCAGGTCCGGGCCGCCGTGGAGGAGTCCGTTGACCACCTCGTTGACCGTGCCGTCGCCGCCCAGGGCCACCACCAGGTCGATGTCGTCGGCCTCCGCCGCCTGCCGGCCCAGGTCCCGGGCGTGTCCCCGGTACTCCGTGGTCACGGCCTCAAGCTTCATCTCGCTGGCCAGCGCGTGGATGAGCACGTCACGGGTCCGCGCACTGGTGGTGGTAGCTGCCGGATTGACCACGAGAAGTGCGCGCATGACCGCCAGACTACCTACCGCGCGGTATCACTCTGAAGTCCTGCCCCATGACATTCACGCTCGGTGACGACGCGGGTGCCGCCGTGCGATCCGCCCAACGGATTTCCGTGTCGTTCCCGACCCCGGCTTCGCTTTCGCGTCGCCGGGATGCCAACCTGCAGGGGTGAGTACTGAGCAGAACACGCCCGACTCGACGCCTCTGCCGAGGCTCGAACCGGCGAAGCCGAGCAGGATCACGCTGGTCGCCGCACTCACCGCCCTGGAAGGGGCGGCCCTCGCCATCGGCGGGATCTACATGCTGGTCATGGGGCTGCTCGGCCGCCCCGAGAGCCCGCAGCAGGCGGAGACCGGCGGACTGACGCTGATCGCGCTCGCCGTGATCCCGCTGGCCGCCGCCCGCGGTCTGCTGCGGCGGCGCAGCTGGAGCCGGGGCCCCGCGCTCATCACGCAGATCATCGCGCTCCCGGTGGTCTGGACGCTGCTGCGGTCGCACGGCGCGCTGATCCCGGCCGGGATCGTTCTCGCCGCGGTCAGCCTGACCGCGCTCTTCCAGCTGGTCAGGCCCGCCACCATCGAGGCCCTCGGCATCCGCCGCCCGGGCGCCGGGCCGCAGGACTGAGCCGCCCCCGTCCGGCGGTACCGGACGGGGGCGGGGACGTACGGGGCCGGCAGGGGCGTCGGGGCGCCAAGGGTGCCCCGCCCGCCCCTCGGCTACTCCTCGACGAGCAGCCGCTCGCGCAGCTGCGCCAGCGTGCGCGCCAGCAGCCGCGAGACGTGCATCTGGGAGATGCCGACCTCCTGCGCGATCTGCGACTGGGTCATGTTGCCGAAGAAACGCAGCAGCAGGATCCGCTTCTCGCGCGGCGGCAGGTCCTCCAGCAGCGGCTTGAGCGACTCCCGGTACTCGACGCCCTCCAGTGCCTCGTCCTCGGAGCCCAGCGTGTCCGCGACCGCGGGGGACTCGTCGTCCGTGTCCGGCACGTCCAGCGAGAGCGTGCTGTACGCGTTGGCCGACTCCAGGCCCTCCAGCACCTCCTCCTCGGAGATGCCCAGCCGCTCCGCCAGCTCGTGGACCGTGGGCGAGCGGCCGTGCTGCTGGGACAGCTCGGCGGTGGCCGTGGTCAGCGAGAGCCGCAGCTCCTGCAGGCGGCGCGGCACCCGCACCGCCCAGCCCTTGTCGCGGAAGTGACGCTTGATCTCGCCCACCACCGTCGGGGTGGCGTACGTGGAGAACTCCACGCCGCGGTCCGGGTCGAACCGGTCCACCGACTTGATCAGGCCGATCGTGGCGACCTGGGTCAGATCGTCCAGCGGCTCGCCCCGGTTGCGGAAGCGGCGGGCCAGATGCTCCACCAGCGGCAGATGCATCCGCACCAGCCGATTGCGCAGCTCCGCCTTCTCGGGCGAGCCGTCGGGCAGCGCGCGCAGCTCGATGAAGAGTGCCCGCGCCCCGCTGCGGTCGTGTGGATCGTGGTGCCCGTGCTCGCTCATCTGGCCTGCCCGCTCCGCCTGCGACTGCTCCACCGCGACCGTACGGCCAACCGGCCCGTCCGCCCCGTCCTCCGGGTGCGGCAGGGCCTGTTGTTCCGGGATGCCTGCTGCTCGCACCACCCCTGGTCGCATCGATTCGTCCCGCACAGGACCGTCCCCGTTCCCGTTGCTCACGCCGGCCCGGGGCCCGCGCCGCGCTGCTTGTAGAGGCTGATGCTGACCGTACGGTCGTCGGCGACCGAGGAGTCGACCTTCCCGGCCAGTGCGGAAAGCACCGTCCAGGCGAACGTGTCGCGCTCCGGTGCCCGTCCGTCCGTCGTGGGGGCGGCCACCGTGACTTCGAGAGAATCCTCGACGAGCCGGAAGACGCAGCTGAGGACGGACCCCGGCACGGCCTGCTGGAGCAGGATCGCGCAGGCTTCGTCGACCGCGATGCGAAGATCCTCGATCTCGTCGAGCGTGAAGTCCAAACGCGCTGCCAGACCGGCCGTGGCCGTCCGCAGCACCGACAGGTAGGCACCCGCAGCGGGCAGCCGGACCTCCACGAAGTCCTGGTTCCCGGGCTCGCCTGCGATCTGGGACACCCTCACCTCCAAGGTGGCACAAACTCTTTCGAGGATCCGGGAAGGGTGCCCCGGAGCCGTGTGGTACGCCGTCGGATCCGGTCCGCGACGCTGTCGCGACCCATGATGCCGTGTCGTCAGGGCCTCAGCCCATGACTGTCACTCATGGTAAGCCCATGGGTACGCACAGTGGCTAGAGGTCTGCGTCAGTCAATTGCGAACAACCGGCGCCGGTTTGACGTACCCAGACGTCAGACGATCGAACCGTCCTCGAAGCACCAGCGCCAGCTCTCGCCGGGCTCGAAGCTCCGCATCACCGGGTGGCCGGTCTCCTTGAAGTGCGCCGTGGCGTGCTGCAGGGGCGAGGAGTCGCAGCAGCCGACATGGCCGCAGACCAGGCAGAGCCGCAGCTGCACGGGGTGGGTGCCCGCCGCCAGGCAGTCCGGACAGGTCCTGCTCAGCGGGGCCGGTTCGGGGCGCGGCAGTGCGGACACGTGGGAGCAGTCACTCATGATGTTCAGGTTACGTCGGAGCCGTTGATCGTGGACCGAGGATGCGAGGCCCTGGAATGGACGTACTGCCGCTGGTGGGGCTGGTCGCGGCCAGCGCGGCGGTCGCGGGGGCGGCCCGCCGCACCCCGGTACCGGCACCGCTGCTGCTCGTCGCCGCGGGCCTGATCGCCTCCTACCTGCCCGGGGTGCCCGCGTACACCCTGGACGCGCACATCGTGCTGCCGCTGCTGCTGCCGCCCCTGCTCTACACGGCGGCCGTCGACAGCTCGTACCTGGACCTGCGGGCCAACCTCCGGCCGGTCGCGCTGCTCTCGGTCGGTTACGTCCTGTTCGCGACCGTCGCGGTCGGCTGGCTGGCGTACTGGCTCGTGCCCGATCTGCCGCTCACCGCCGCGCTGGTCCTCGGAGCGATCGTCGCCCCGCCGGACGCGGTCACGGCCGCCGCGATCGCCCGCCGGGTCGGGCTGCCCGGCCGGGTCACGACCGTCCTCCAGGGCGAGTCCCTGGTGAACGACGCCACCGCGATCACCGCCTACAAGGTGGCGGTCGCCGCCGCCGTGGGCGAGGGGATGAGCTGGGGCGCCGGGGTGGGTGAGTTCTTCCTCGCCGCGGCCGGCGGGGTCGCGGTGGGCCTGGCCCTGATGGTGCCGCTGCACTGGCTCCGCACCCACCTGAAGGAAGCGCTGCTCCAGAACACCCTGTCGCTGCTGATCCCCTTCGTCGCCTACGCGGCGGCCGAGCGCGTCCACGCCTCCGGGGTGCTCGCCGTGGTCGTGGTGGCCCTCTATCTGGGGCACCGGTCCTGGCAGGTCGACTTCGCGACCCGGCTCCAGGAGGCGGCCGTCTGGAAGATGGTCGCGTTCGTCCTGGAGTCCGCGGTCTTCGCGCTGATCGGACTCCAGCTGCCCTTCGTACTGAAGGGCCTCGGTACGTACGCCGTGGGCGAGGCCGTACGGTACGCGGTCGTCGTCTTTCTCGCCGTGGTCGTGGTGCGTTTCCTCTGGGTCTATCCGGCGACCTATCTGCCCCGGCTGCTGTCCAGGCGGATCAGGGAACGCGAGCCGGACACCGACTGGACCCGGCCGCTGATCGTCGGCTGGGCCGGGATGCGCGGCGTCGTCTCGCTCGCCATCGCCTTCTCGGTCCCGTTCGTCATGCACGACGGCAGCCCCTTCCCGGCCCGCAACCTGGTGCTGTTCCTGACCTTCACCACCGTCATCGGCACCCTGGTGATCCAGGGACTCACCCTGCCCGTGCTGGTGCGGGCCCTGAAGCTGCCGGGGCGCGACGCGAAGGCCGAGACGCTGGCCGAGGCGCAGGCCCAGAGCCAGGCGTCCGCGGCCGCCGAGGCGCGGCTGGACGAACTGCTCGCCGACCCCCGCAACCAGCTCCCGGGCCCCCTCGCCGACCGGCTCCGCACCGTCCTGGAGCGCCGCCGCAACGCGGTGTGGGAGCGGCTGGGCGCGGCCGACCCGGTGACCGGGGAGTCGGCGGACGACACGTACCGGCGCCTGTCGAGGGAGGCGATCGACACCGAACGCGAGGTCTTCGTGCGGCTGAGGGACGAGCGGCACATCGACGACGAGATGCTGCGCACCCTGCTCAGACGGCTCGACCTGGAGGAGGCGGCGGCCTACCGGGAGGAGTCGGACGCCTCCTGAGGGCGGCCCGTGACGACCGCGGCGACAGTGGTTCCCGAAGGGAACGCGCCCTCCCCGGCCAGTTCGGCCAGCCCGTACAGCAGCTTGGCGACGTAGAGCCGCTCCACCGGCAGGCCGTGGCGCCGCTCGAAGTCGTCGGCGAAGGCGTGCAGCGCCGGGGTGGTGCGGGCGAAGCCGCCGAAGTGGAAGCGCTCGTCCAGGGACCAGTTCCCGGCCGGGGCGCCGAAGGTGGCCTCCTGGAGCCCGCGTACCGCGTCCCCGAGGAAGCCGCCGCGCAGTACCGGGACGCCGAGGGCGCGCTGCGACGGCGCGAGCCCGGCGGCCAGCCCGGCGAGGGTGCCCCCGGTCCCGCAGGCCACCGCGACCACGTCGGCCGCGCCGCGCAACTCCCGCCCCAGCTCCGTACAGCCCTGTGCGGCCAGGGCGTTGCTGCCGCCCTCCGGGACGACGCAGCACTCCCCGTAGGCGCTCAGCAGCCCCTCCAGGACCGCTGGATCGCCCTTCGCGCGGTACGTCGAGCGGTCCACGAAGCGCAGGGTCATCCCGTCGGCGGCGCAGCCGGCCAGGACCGGGTTCAGCGGGCGGTCCGCCAGCTCGTCGCCCCGCACGATGCCGATGGTGCCGAAACCCAGCAGCCGCCCAGCGGCGGCGGTGGCCCGCAGGTGGTTGGAGTACGCCCCGCCGAAGGTCAGTACGGTGCGCCCGGCGGCGGCCCGCAGATTGGGGGCGAGCTTGCGCCATTTGTTGCCCGGCAGATCGGGGTGGATCAGATCGTCGCGCTTGAGGACCAGCCGTACGCCGTGACGGGCGAAGCGCTCGTCCTCGACCGGCTGCAGGGGCGAGGGGAGCACCGGCTGCAGCCGGGAGAGGTCGGGCGCTTCGGAGGTCATGCCGTCATTGTCGCCGGGATCAGTCCTGGGCCAGCCACATGTCCGGGCCGAACACCTCGTAGTGGATGTCGCTCGCGGCGACGCCCTTGGCCAGCAGCTGGGTGCGGACGGCGCGCATGAAGGGCAGCGGGCCGCAGAGGTAGGCGTGGGTGCCCGGGGCGACGGCGACGCCGCTCAGGTCGACCCGGCCGGTGCGGTCGGCCGGGTGGCCGGGCTCGGGGGTCTCGTACCAGAAGTGGGCGGCGGCGTCGGGGAGCTTGGCGGTGAGCAGGGCGTGGTCGGTGCGCATCGCGTGGGTGGCGGGGGAGCGGTCGCCGTGCACGACGGTGACGGGGGCGCGGTGGCCGGTCGCCGCGAGGTGCTCCAGCATCGAGAGCATCGGGGTGCAGCCGATGCCCGCGGAGGCGAGCAGGACCGGCGCGTCGGGGGAGTCCAGCACCAGATCGCCGTACGGGGCGGAGACGCGCAGCACGTCACCGGCGGCCACCTCGGCGTGGAGGTGGTTGGAGACCTCGCCGTCGGGCGCCCCGGCTTCGCGCACCCGCTTGACGGTAATGGAGCGGAGCTCCGAACCGGGGGCGCTGGAGAGGCTGTACTGGCGTATCTGGCGGGCCCCGTCGGCGAGCTCCACCTGTACGGAGACGTACTGGCCGGGCCGGAAGGCGGGCGCGGGCGCCCCGTCGGCCGGGCGGAGCTGGAAGGTGGCGACGTCGTCGGTCTCCTCGACCCGGGCGGCCACCTCCCACATGCGCCACACGTCGCCGGCGACGACGCCCTGCTGCGCGTAGAGCCGCTCCTCGATCGATATGAGGGCGCCCGCCATCAGCCAGTAGACCTCGTCCCAGGCGGCGGCGACCTCCGGGGTGACGGCGTCGCCGAGCACCTCGGCGATGGCGGCGAACAGGTGGGTGTGCACGACCTCGTACTGGGCGGCGGTGACGCCGAGCGAGGCGTGCTTGTGGGCGATCCGGCCGAGCATCACGTCGGGCCGGGTGTCCGGGTGCTCGACCAGGTGGGCCGCGAACGCGGCGATGGAGCCCGCGAGGGCCTGCCGCTGGGCGCCGGACGCCTGGTTGCCCCGGTTGAAGAGGTCGCGCAGCAGCTCGGGGTGGGCCTCGAAGAGCTTGCGGTAGAAGAGGTCGGCGATGTCCCCGATGGCCGCGCCCACGGTGGGCAGGGTGGCACGGACGGTGGCGGTCGACGTCTCGGAGAGCATCGGGACTCCTTGCGGTTAAATTGGTATTTGAGATGCGTATTTTTGGGCATGCCGGAGCCGGGCGGCGCGCGGTCGGGCTGCGCGGAGCGTGGAGCCGGCGGGGCGGGTGGCTGTCGGGCCGTGCCGCGGATCGCGGTACGGCTCAGCCGGTGTCCGGCCGGGTACTGCTGATGCCGATCAGCAGCGGCCCGGTGGGTGCGGCGACGAGTTCGGTGATGGTGAGCGGGTCGAGCGTGGCGTAGAAGGCCTCCGTCGCGCCGCGCAGGGCGCCGCGGAGCCGGCAGGCCGACCGTACGGGGCAGGGGGTGCTGCCCTCGCAGTCGACGACGTCGCCGGGGCCCTCCAGCTCCCGGATCAGCCCGCCGATCGAGGCGGTGCGCCCCGCGCCGGTCAGGCTGAGCCCGCCGCCGCGGCCCCGTCGCGCCTCGATGAGGCCGAGGTGCTGGAGCCTGGCGACGACCTTCGCGGCGTGGGTGTACGGCACCTGCATGGTGGCCGCCACCTCCCGGGTGGTCGGCAGGTCCTCGTTCTCCGCGACGGCGAGGCGCATCAGTACGCGCAGCGCCACGTCGGTGAATCTCGTCAGCCGCATGGCCGTCACGTTAGATAACTTGCATACGAGATGCAAGTTAAGTCGGAGTGTGACGCGCGCCACCGCACACCTGCCCGCATCTGCCCAGTGCCAGGCAGATTAATCACACTCTTTTGTGTAATGGCGCCGGCACTCTCCGCGCTGAAAGGCTTCTTCGCGCAGGTCATCCGAAGAATGGAGAGAACGTCAGATGTCCGTTGGCGAAGAGGTTCAGAGCGCGGCGACGCTTCCGCAGCAGAGTCTGGGGACGGCGGCGGCGCGGAACCTCGCGACGACCACCAAGTCCGCCCCGCAGATGCAGGAGATCACCTCGCGGTGGCTGCTGAAGATGCTGCCGTGGGTGCAGGTGCAGGGCGGTACCTACCGGGTGAACCGTCGGTTGAGTTACGCGGTCGGGGACGGCCGGGTGACCTTCGTGCAGACCGGTGACCGGGTGGCGGTCATCCCCGCCGAGCTCGGGGAGCTCCCCGCGCTGCGGGACTTCGGTGACGAGGAGGTGCTGGGCGAGCTGGCCCGGCGGTGCGAGCAGCGCGAGATCGCGGCGGGGCAGGTGCTGGCCGTGGCGGGGGACGCGGCGGACACCGTCTACCTCCTGGCGCACGGCAAGGTCGCGAAGATCGGCACCGGCCCCTACGGGGACGAGACGGTGCTCGGGACCCACGCCGACGGGGCCTACTTCGGGGAGGATTCCCTCGTCGACGGCGACGCCACCTGGGAGTACACGGCCCGCGCCGTCACCGCCTGCACGGTGCTGGCCCTGAGCCGCGCCGATGTGCTGAACCTGGCCGAGCGCGCCGATTCGCTCCGCGCCCACTTCGCCGGCCTGCGCAGCATCCCGGAGCAGCGCACCAACAAGTACGGCGAGGCGGCCATCGACCTGTCCGCCGGCCACGTCGGCGAAACCGTCGTCCCGCACACGTACGTCGACTACGAGTCATCCCCGCGCGAGTACGAACTGAGCGTCGCGCAGACGGTGCTGAAGGTCCACAGCCGGGTCGCCGACCTCTACAACCAGCCGATGAACCAGACCGAGCAGCAGCTGCGGCTCACGGTCGAGGCGCTGCGCGAGCGCCAGGAGCACGAGCTGGTCAACAACCGCGAGTTCGGCCTGCTGCACAACTGCGACTACGGGCAGCGCATCCAGCCGCACGACGGTGTGCCCGGCCCCGACGACATGGACGAACTCCTCTCGCGCCGCCGCGGCTCGAAGCTCTTCCTCGCCCACCCCAAGGCCATCGCCGCCTTCGGCCGTGAGTGCAACAAGCGGGGCCTGGTGCCCGAGAGCGTGGACCTCGGCGGACAGCACGTACCGGCCTGGCGGGGCGTTCCGATCCTTCCGTGCAACAAGATCCCGGTCACCGAGGCCCGGACCAGCTCGATCATCTGCATGAGGACCGGCGAGTCCGACCAGGGCGTCGTCGGGCTCCACCAGACCGGCCTCCCCGACGAGATCGAGCCCAGCCTCTCGGTCCGCTTCATGGGCATCGACGAGCAGGCGATCATCTCCTACCTGGTGACCGCCTACTACTCCGCGGCCATCCTCGTCCCGGACGCCCTGGGCGTACTGGAGAACGTCGAAGTCAGCCGCTGGCGGTAACCCATCGGGGCCCGGACGGGGGCGTCCGGGCCCCGTCAACCCCCGCCGCCGGGCCGTCGTGCCCGCGGCGGTCTCGGGAGGACGCCCCAGTGAAGACCCAGCACGTGACCCGGAAGACCCCGTCTGCGATGACTCCACCACCGATCCCCCGGCCCCCGGGGGACACCGTCCTGTCCGGTCCGGCGACGTCCGTCTCCGCCGGTCCGCCCGTCGCCGTGCTCCTCGGTGACGCTCCACCGCCCGGGCCCGTGATCCGCGGCCAGGAGGCCGAATCCCTCCTGGGGCGGACCCGGGCCCTGGTCGACCCCCGGCTGCGCGCCGCCGTCGAGTCGCTGCCCGGATCGATCCGCCGCGTCGCGATGTACCACTTCGGCTGGCAGGAGGCGGACGGCAGTCCGTCCTCGGGACCGGCCGGCAAGGCGATCAGACCCGCGCTGGTCCTCGCCGCCGCCCGCGCGCTCGGCGGCGACCCGGAGCGGGCGGTGCGGGCGGCCGTCGCCGTGGAACTGGCCCACAACTTCACCCTGCTGCACGACGACGTCATCGACGAGGACCGCACCCGCCGGCACCGCCCCACGGCCTGGGCGGTCTTCGGTATCCCGGACGCCGTCATCGCGGGCGACGCCATGCTCGCCCTCGCCCAGCGGCTGCTGGCCGATGACCCGTCACCGGCCGGTGCCCAGGCCGTGGCACGGCTCTCGAACTGCATCATCGAGCTGTGCGCGGGCCAGCAGGCCGACTGCTCCTTCGAGGACCGGGGGCCGGAGGAGGTCACGCTCGACGAGTGCCTGACGATGGCCACCGCCAAGACCGGCGCCCTGCTCGGCTGCGCCTGCGCGATGGGTGCGCTGTACGCGGGCGCGGGGGAGCGGGCGGTCGGCGCGCTGGACGGGTTCGGCCGGGAGGCGGGCCTCGCCTTCCAGCTCATCGACGACCTGATCGGCATCTGGGGCGACCCCGTCCGGACCGGCAAGCCGGTCGGGGCGGATCTTGCCGCCCGCAAGAAGTCCCTGCCGGTCGTCGCCGCGCTGACCTCCGGAACCCCCGCGGCGGCCGAACTCGCCGCGCTCTACCGGGGACCGATGAGCAGCCCCGACGAAGTGAGCCGTGCCGCCGACGCCGTCGAGCGGGCCGGCGGCCGGGACTGGGCGCAGGCCGGTGCTGCGGACCGGATGTCCCGCGCGGTCCACCATCTGTCCCGGGCGGTGGACGACCTGGCCGGGGCGGAGGACCTCCTGACCCTGGCGGAGTTCGTTACCCGCCGGACCCACTGAGCACCCGCCCTGGACCTGCTGAGCACCCGTTCGGGATCAACTGACCACCCGCCCCCGGATCCACTGACGATCCACCGGATCCGCCGACCACTCACCCCGGATCCGCCGACCACCCGCCCCCGTACCTCCGATCACCCTCCCGCCGTGGCCGCAGGGCGGAGGGTGACAGGGCGACTGTCATGGGCACGGGCTACAGTCCGTGCCCATGACAGACGAGTCATGGGCCGGGTGGTACCGGGACCGGCAGGGTTCCGACGCCGTCGTCCTCACCACCGACGGACAGCAGCTACGCCTCCGGACACGGGGCACCGACTTCGAGGGCGCCAGCTTCGACGGCCTCACCCCCGCCGTCGGCACACCACCGGCCGACGAGCGGTTCGTCCTGGTGGACGGGGCGTTGAGCGACTGCGTGCTGGAGTGGGACCTGCCGTTCCCGGTCGGCTGGGACGGGGTGGTCCACCAGGCCACGCTCAGCTGCCTGTTGTCGCTGCGCAAGCCGGATTCGTACCTCAGTCTCGAGCTGCAGTTCGGCGGTGCCTCCTACGCGTCCCACCGGGCCGAGAGCGACTTCGCCTCCGCCCTCGCCACGATCCAGCGCAGGCTGCCGCCCGGGGCGCGGCTGAGGACCTGCATCGCCTGCGCTTTCTCGGACTACTTCCCGGCCCCCGAGACGGTCCGCGGGCTCTCCGGCGGACTCGCCTGTTTCCGGGGGGCCAAGGACGCCTACCGAGGAGCGGCGGGCGAGGGTGACGTGCGGGACCTCTGGGACCGGCGCACCGGGTTCGTCCAGGAGATCTGGAGCTGCCGCGAGTACGAGCCCCGGCCGGACGCCGGCGCGGGCACCGGACACCGGGGCGCGTTCCCGCTCGAACACGCCTGACCCCGCCCCGCGCACGGTCTCCCGGTCAGGCATCTCCGTCCGCACACCGCCCCGTTCACACACCGCCCCGTACCGGAACAGTCCCGGTGCGGGGCGGCTTCCGGTCCGGCACCTTGCCGCCGTCCCCGGGGGCCGCGGCGGTCGCGGCCGGGGCGGGCCGGACGGGGTCGGGCGGGCGGCAACGCGCACGCGAAGTGGCCGTCGGCGCGCGAGCCGGGCATGACGGAGGAGGAGCTTCTGGAGCCGGTGCGCACCGCGTACGGGACCGTCAGGAGGCGTTCTTCGCGAGGGCGGCCGCGAAGCCGTACTGCCACAGGTAGTTGACCTGGCTCTTCTCGGAGGCGTTCGGGTACGGGTTGGTGCAGGACGTGCCGGGGCCGCCGCCCGACATCAGCTCGCTGCACGGACCGGAGTAGTGGTCCGGCAGGCCGAGCACGTGCCCGGTCTCGTGCGCGGTGACCCGGACCGAGCTGTACTGCTGGTTCTGCGCGTAGTCCAGGAAGACGTAGCCGTTGCCGTGCCCGTCGGTGCTCGCGTACGAGCCCCGGGAGTCATTGCCCTCGTAGTAGGTGAAGTCGGGGTTCGA
This sequence comes from Streptomyces sp. NPDC056347, assembly GCF_042262625.1. Lineage (NCBI taxonomy): Bacteria > Bacillati > Actinomycetota > Actinomycetes > Kitasatosporales > Streptomycetaceae > Streptomyces > Streptomyces sp. NPDC056347. The sequence continues at coordinate 15,860 of NZ_JBHJQP010000106.1, forward strand.
CCCTTCCTGGAGCCGGACGTTGGAGACGGAGCTGTTCCAGATCTGCGCGCTGCTGGATATCTGGCTGCGGAAGCTGGGCGCGTTGGTGGTGCTGTAGACGATGGTGACGGCCTTGACGCCGGGGTTGGCCGCCCGCTTCTGCGCGACCGACTTGACGACCGCCTCGAAGAACGCCTTGTTCGCGGCGGAGTTCTCCGCCGAACCGGCGTACGCGGCGTAGTCCGCGCCGGTCTGTGCGACCTGGCCGACGGGCGCGGTGGCGGGGGCCGGGGAGGCGGCGATCGCGGGTGCGGTGCCCAGCGCGGCCGCGAGGCCGAAACCGAGGCCGACCATGGCCGAGATGACGGTCCTGGGGTGCTTCATGGGGGGTCTCCTGCCGTTACCGGTCCGATGGACCCGTCCGATGATCGGACTCGGACGGGGGCGGTACGCAGTGAGTGTCGGGGAGCGAAAGCCGCCGCGGATGATGTCAACAGCCGATAGCGCCGCGTTATCATCGGCCCCGGAACGGTCGTCCAAGACTCTCTCAACTCCAGGTGAATTAACGGGATTTGAGAGGATCGGGGAGTCTGGTGCGACCGTCGCCCGCAGCCCTACGCTCGACCGTATGGAGCTTGAGGTGAGGCACCTCAGGGCGCTGTGCGCCATCGCGGACGCGGGCAGCCTGCACCGTGCCGCCCGCCGGCTGGGCGTCAGCCAGCCCGCCCTGACCACCCAGTTGCGCCGGATCGAGAACGCCCTGGGTGCCGAGCTGTTCCGGCGCGAGCGGACCGGCTGCCACCCGACACAGCTCGGCCGCACCGTCCTCAGCCGCGCCCGCCCCCTGGTCGACGGCATGACCGCCCTGGTCAGCGACGCCCGGGCGGAGGCCGACGCGGTCCGCGCCACCGGACCGCGGCTGCGCATCGGCTGCACCGCGAGCCGGGTCATCGGCGGCTGGCTGCGCAGGCTCCGGCTCCGGCTGCCCGGCACGGACATCTCGCTCCGGGTCGACGTGTCGGCCCGCGCCCTGCTCCGCGACGTCGAGACCGGCGCGCTGGACGTCGCCTTCGTGCACGAGGTCGAGGGCTGCCCGCTGGCCGTGCCCGAGGGGCTGGAGCAGCGCGTACTCCTGGACCGCGAACCGCAGTTCATCTCCATGGCCAGGGACCATCCGGCAGCCGCTTGCCCGGTCGTCGACCTCGTCGACCTGGCCGCCGACCGGTGGATGGTCGACCCCACGGTGGACGGCGAGTGGGACGGGCTGCGCCGGGTCTTCGACGCGGCCGGTCTCGCGCCGACCGTCCTGCACGGCGACTACCTCACCGCCGCCTCGCTCATCGTGCTCGGCGAGGCGGTCGCCCCCTGCCAGCCGACCTCCGGCCCGCGCGACGACATGGCGATCCGCCCGCTGCGCGACGACCCCCTCGCCGTACGGCTGCTGCTGGTGTCCCGGCCGGGCGCCGACATGGCGCCGGTGTATGCGGAGCTGGAGGAGGCGTACCGGGAGGCCGCCTCGCGAACGGCCGGATACCACCAGTGGCTGCTGCGCCGGCGAAGCCCGCTGGCCCGCACCTCCTGACCGCCGGGTTCCCGGTTTCGCCGTCCGCTTCAGGATTGCGCCGAGAGCGAGGACCGGTTCCCGGCACGGTGCCGACCGGGCAGAGTCGGGACCATGAGGCTACTGATCCTGGGCGGTACGGAGTTCGTGGGACGCGCGGTGACCGAGGAGGCGCTGGCGCGCGGCTGGGACGTCACGGTGTTCCACCGGGGGCGGCACGCGGCCCCGCCGGGCGCGAGCGAGCTGCTCGGCGACCGCACCACCGAGGACGGCCTGGCCGCGCTGGCCCGGGGCACCGCCGGGGAGCCCGCCTGGGACCTGGTGGTCGACACCTGGAGCGGCGCCCCCGGCGCGGTCCGGGACGCCGCCCGGCTGCTGGCCGACCGGGCCGCCCGGTACGCCTACGTGTCCAGTCGCTCCGTGTACGCGTATCCCGCCCCGGCCGGGCTGTCGGAGGACGGCCCGTTGGTGGAGGGGGCCTCGCCGGACGCGGGCGGGGACGTCTCGTACCCGCTGGCCAAACGCGGCGGTGAGCTGGCCGCGCTCGACGCCTTCGGCGACCGGGCGGTGCTCGCCCGCGCCGGACTGATCCTGGGCCCCTGGGAGAACATCGGCCGCCTGCCCTGGTGGCTGGGTCGGATCGCCCGCGGCGGGCCCGTGCTGGCCCCGGGCACGCCGGACACGGGGCTCCAGTACATCGACGCCCGGGACCTCGCGAACTGGCTGCTGGACACGGCCCGCGACGGGCTGCACGGCCCGTACAACCTGGTCAGCCGCCCCGGCCACGCCACCATGGGACAGCTGCTGGACGCCTGCGTCCGGGCCACCGGCTCCGGCGCGGAGCTGCGCTGGACCCCCGCGGAGACGATCCTCGCGGCGGGCGTGAAGCCGTGGAGCGACCTGCCGGTCTGGCTGCCGCCGGGCGAGCAGTACGACGCACTGCACCGCGGCGACGTCGGGCGGGCGTACGCGACCGGGCTGCGCTGCCGCCCGGTCGAGGAGACGGTCGCCGACACCTGGAAGTGGCTGGAGGAGCTGGGCGGGCGGGCCCCGCAGCGGCCGGACCGGCCCCCGGTCGGCCTCGACCCGGAGGTGGAGGCCCGGCTCCTCGCGGACGTATGACCCGGGCCGTCGCGCCGCGCCCGGCGGGTCCGGGCCGCGCGCTGATCCCCCGGCGAGCAGGGCACAGCCCGTAGTTTTGGACCATGGCCGAACTGCTGTTGCACCTCACCGAAGGCCCGCTGTGGGAGGCGGCCCGCGGGATCGGGACGTTCGAGATGTCCACCCGCGGCCGCACCCTGCACGAAGAGGGCTTCATCCACTGCTCGCTGCCGCACCAGCTCGCCGGTGTGGCCGAGATGCTCTACGGCACCGGAAGCGGGGCCGGGAGCGGGGCCGGGAGCGGCGACGCGGAACTCGTCGTGCTCGTCATCGACCCCGACCGGCTCACCGCGCCCGTGCGGTACGAGCCCGCCGCGCCCGGCGGCGAGGAGTTCCCGCACATCTACGGCCCCGTCCCGGTGGACGCGGTCGTGGAGGTACGCCCCTGGCCCCGGAAGGGGGGCGGTCCCGCATGAGCAGCCCCTCCCGCACCGACCGTCCCGCGCCGGACGCCCCGATCGTCGCCGTCACCGGGGCGGGCGGCGCCGTCGGCGGCCGGGTCGCCCGGCGGCTGGCCCGCGCGGGTGTGCCCGTACGGCTGCTCGGCCGCGACCCGTCCCGGCTGCCCGAGCTGCCCGGCGCGGTGGCCGCCCCGCCCGCCCCGTACGGTGACGGCGAGGCGATGCGCCGCGCCCTGGCCGGGGCGCACACCCTGTTCCTGGTCTCGGCGCACGAGAGCCCGCACCGGGTGCGGGAGCACACGACGGCGGTGGACGCGGCGGTGGCCGTGGGCGTCGAACGCATCGTGTACGTCTCGTTCCTGGGCGCGGCGCCGGACGCCACGTTCACCTTCGCCCGGGACCACTGGCACACCGAGGCGCACATCCGGGCCGCCGACGTCCGCCACACCTTCCTCCGCGACAGCCTGTACCTCGCGGCCATTCCGGCGATGACCGGTGCCGACGGGGTGCTGCGCGGACCGGCGGGCGACGGGCGGGTGGCGGCGGTGGCGCACGACGACATCGCCGACGCCGCGGTCACCGTCCTGCTGGCCGACACCGACACCGGCGGCGGGGACGGCAGTGGGGGAGGCGCCACCCGGCACGACGGGCGGAGCTACGACCTCACGGGCCCCGAGGCGTTCACCCTGACCGAAGCGGCCGAGGAGCTGAGCCGGGCCACCGGCCGGACCGTCACCTACGTACCCGAGACCCGCGAGGAGGCGTACGCCTCACGGGCGCACTACGGGGCCGAGGACTGGGAGGTGGCCGGCTGGGTCACCTCGTACGAGGCCATCGCCACCGGTGAGATGGCCACGGTCTCGGACGCCGTACCGCGGCTCACCGGCCACCCGGCCACGGGCCTGGCCGATTTCCTGCGCCGGCACCCGGACAGCTACCGGCATCTGCTCGGGACGGGCTGACCGAACCCGCCTCCGGCCGCGCGGCGGGCGGAGGCGGGAAGCGGGCGGTCCCGCCCGCCGCGCCCTCACACGACGTACGCTCCCGAACGCGCCGCGGCCGCGGCGGCGTCGGCCGCACGGTCCGCCGCCGCCCCGTCGAGCGGGTCCCCGCTGGCCAGCAGCCGGTAGTAGAGCGGCGCCGACACGGCACGGATCACCTCGCCCGGGTCCGTGCCCGCGGGCAGTTCGCCGCGCTCCACGGCCTCGGCGACACAGCCCGACCACTCCTCGATGCGGATCGCGTAGAAGCGGTGCAGCGCCTTCGCCGTGCGCGGGTCGCAGGTGGCCGCGGCGATCACGGCCTTGAAGAGCGCGCCCTGCCGCGGGTCGGTGAGGGTGTCCACCACCAGCCGGGCGTTGGCCCTGAGGTCCTCGGCGAGCGAACCCGTGGCCGTACGGGGCGAGGACTGCTCGGCCATGTCGTCCAGCAGGTCCGCGATCAGCCCGGTCGGGGTGGACCAGCGCCGGTAGACGGTGGTCTTCCCGACCTCCGCCCGGCGCGCGACATCGGAGAGATCCAGGCGGTCGAAGCCGTGCTCGGCCAGCGCGTCGCCCGCCGCCCGCAGGACCGAGTCACGGACCCGGGCGGTACGGCCGCCGGGGCGTACGCTGCCGGGTTCCACACCCTCAGGAGTCATAACGGGTCTCCAGTTCCATTAATAGCTCTTCCTCTGCTACGGTGACGCCCACCTTAACGGAACCATCATCCCGTTAGAGCCTCTTGCTGTGGAAGGCCCACCATGTCCGCACCCGGTCACGCCCCGTCGGTCGCCACCGATCCCGTCTCCGCCCCTCCCGCGCCGGACCGCCGCGCGGCCGCCCGCATGACGGGTAGGCAGAAACTCGTCCTCACTCTTCTCCTCGGCGCCCAGTTCATGATCGCCGTCGACTTCTCGATCCTGAACGTCGCGCTGCCCGCCGTCGGGCAGGGGCTGGGCTTCTCCCTCTCCCAGCTTCAGTGGATCGCCACCGCCTTCGCCCTCGCGGCCGCCGGTTTCACCCTCCTGTTCGGCCGGATCGCCGATCTGGTCGGCCGCAAGCGGATGTTCCTCGTGGGCATGACCGTCCTCGGCCTCTCCTCCGTCCTCGGCGGGCTCGCCACCTCGCCCGGCATGCTGCTGGTGGCGCGGGTGCTCCAAGGGCTCGCCACGGCCGCCGTCACGCCCGCCGGGCTCGCGCTGCTGACCACCGCCTTCAAGGAGGGCCCGCTGCGTGAACGCGCCCTGGGCCTCAACGGCGCGCTGATGTCCGCGGGCTTCACCGCCGGGGCCGTCCTCGGCGGACTGCTCACCGACCTGCTCTCCTGGCGCTGGGCGTTCTTCGTCAACGTGCCGGTCGCCGCGCTGGTGGTCGCCCTCGCCCCGTCCGCCGTCACCGACGCCCGGCCCGCCGGGCGCCCCCGGCTCGACGTCCCCGGCGCGGCGACCGTCACCGGAGGACTGTTGCTGCTCGTCTACGGCCTGACCCGGGCCGGCGAGTCCGGCTGGACCGAGCCCGTCACCCTGGCCGCACTGCTCGCCGGGCTGGCGCTCCTCGTCACCTTCCGGTTCGTCGAGGTGAGGGCCGCGGCGCCGCTCGTTCCCGTACGCATCCTGAAGCGGCGCAGCGTCGTCTGGGGCAACACCGCGGGGCTGGTCGCCTTCGTCACCGAGACCTCGCTGGTCTTCCTGCTCACCCTCTACCTCCAGGAGGTCCTCGGCTACTCGCCGCTGGCGACCGGTCTCGCCTTCGGCGTCCTGGGCATCGGTACGGTGCTCGGCGGCGCGTTCGGCGGGCGGGCCGTCGGCCGGTTCGGGAGCCGCGCCACCATCGTCGGCGGCGGAATCGTGCAGGCCGCCGCGACCCTCTCCCTGGTGGCGCTCGGCAGCACGGGTGGCTGGATCGCGCTGCTGCTGGCGGCCACGTTCGTCGGCGGCATCGGCAACATGCTGATGATCGTCGGCTTCATGGTCACCGCGACCTCCGGCCTTCCCGACGAGGAGCAGGGACTGGCCACCGGCCTCGCCACCATGACCCAGCAGGTCGGCATCACCATGGGCATCCCGGTCATGAGCGCGATCGCCACCGCCCGGATGTCCGCCCTCGGTGACACGGGTCCCGAAGCCGTCCTGTCCGGGGTGGCGGTCGCGATCCTGGTCAACGCGGCGCTGGTGCTCGTCGGCGCGCTCCTCGCGGGCGCCTTCCTCGCCCCGCGACGTGCGGGGAGCGGCGCCCGCACGTGACGGGGCGCGCCCGCGAGATGGGGGGGCGCGCACGGCAGGGCAACCGTCAGCGGTCGCCCTGCCCGTCTGCGCCGTGTGCCTGCCGCAGCGCGGCGATGTCCAGCTTCTTCATCGTCATCATCGCCCGGGTGGTCCTCGCCGCCTTCTCCCCGTCCGGGTCGCTCACCAGCTCGATCAGGCCATCGGGTACGACCTGCCAGGACACCCCGTACCGGTCCTTCAGCCAGCCGCAGGGCCCTTCCTCGCCGCCGTCGGTGAGGCTGGCCCAGTAGTGGTCCACCTCGGCCTGGTCGGCGCAGCCGATCTGGAACGAGACGGCCTCGTTGAAGGTGAACCGGGGCCCTCCGTTCACCCCGACGAACCGCTGGCCGTTGATCTCGAACTCCACCGTCATCACCGAACCGGCGGGACCCGGCCCGGCCTCGCTGTAACGGGCGATCCTGCCGAGGCGGGATTTCCTGAAGACCGAGACGTAATACTCCGCAGCCTCCTCGGCCTGCCCGTCGAACCACAGACATGTGGTGAAGCCCTCGGTCGTCATCGCTGTCTCCCCTCGTGTGCGCAGCCCCGCTCGTTGCCCGCGTGTACCACCGGGGGCGAGGTGACGGGGGACCGGAATCGGCCGACTCCATATGGTCCCCCGGGAGCGCGCAAACACCTCGACGACACGACCGGGTCCGGTTGACCGACTCCGCAAACCACGGCCCGTGCCGGGGAGTTAACTCCTGCTGTCCGTGTCGGACGCGGTGATCAGGCGGAGGCCGCCGGCCAGGCGGTGTCCTGGATGCGGCACTTGTAGGTGCGGCTGGCGTACACCGGCACGGCCGGGTAGGCGGCGGCGATGGTGGCCTGGTACGCCTCGGCGGCGGCCTGCGCCGCGGCGTCCTCGTGCGGCCGCTGGGTGGCGGAAATGCTGAGCGGGAACTCGAGGACGGTGCCTATCTCGACCCCGTCGCCGTAGGCCGTGAAGCTGTAGGTGACGGCGTGGGCGCCTTCCGGAACAGACATGTTCGGTCTCCTGACGCAGATGGATCGCGTGGAATGCGATACCAAGTGATCTTAAAGTAAACGATGTTGGTCAGATGGGGTGCGGGTACGGCAATAAGCACATGCGGATACTGGGGGCGGGTCACACACCGCGGGCATGGCTGAAAAGGCCGTTCCCGCGGCCGCCGTCCGGCTCGGGTGTCCCGTCCGGCGCCCGGCCGGTGATCGTCAACTGCGGGGACTTCGGGATGTGTCCGGCGGTCGCCGCCGCCGGGACCGGGGCCGAGTTCCGCGCCCGGGGCGACGCCCCGGCCGACGCGGGGCCCGCATCGATCCGCCCGGACTTCCACTTCCGGACCGCTGCGGCCAGGCGTCATGCCGACGGGATCGGGCGCACATCGGCAAGTTCGGCTTCCCTCTTTCAGGGGACAAGGTGCGTGTCCCGCCGATTCCTGGGCATCGCTGGCACTGATCAACCCCCACAGAAGGAGTTCCACGTGTCTGCTCGCTCTCTCAAGACGGCCCTCGGTGCCGTCTGCGGCGCCCTCGTCCTGCTGACGGCCGCACCCGGCTCGGCGTCGGCGGCCACCGGGCAGTTCCGCTACACGTACACCACCGTCGAGGGATACGAGGCTGTCGGGTTCCTGAACGACCCGGCGAGCGGCGAGTGCATCAACCTGCGAGGCCCCTCCTCCGAACCGGGTTCGGCCAGCCGGGCTCCGAAGAACCACACCCGGTCCACCGCCACCGTCTTCCTCGGTGCCGACTGCGAAGGCGATGTCTACTACGTCCTGCCTCCCGGCGCGGGGGCAGGTGACCGCCTTCTCATGCGGTCCGTGGTCTTCTCCTGACCCGCCGCCGGGCTTGGCGGCCCGACGGCCCTGCCCGGCGGTGCGAGCCCGGCGGGACCGCGTGATGCGGCTCCCGCCGGGGGCGGCGACGCGAGATGCACCGCCCCCTGAGGGTGTCTCGGAACCCGCCGGGGGCCTCCTCGGTGTCCGGGACGAGCCTGGTGGCCAGGCCGCTCCGCGCCGCCGGCCCGGCGTGCCCGGCGCCGGAGTCGTGGTGCCGCACCTCCCGCGCGGCGGGTACGTCCTGGGCGCGCAGCCCGCGGGCCGCGCCGGGAAGGGCACTGATCGGATGCCGGGTGCGGGAGACCGGAGCGCGGTATACGCGGATGCCGAGGCGGGCGCCGGTCAGGCACCATGCCGGTATGTCCACCCAGATCAGCGGAATGATCGAGTGCCGGCCGAACGCCCGCCTCTGGGGCCCCGACGACGAGGACTCCGTGTGGGAGTCCGCCATCGACCTCTCCCTTCTGAACAGCGGCAACGCCTACAACGCCCTCGCCTGTCTCTTCGGCGTCCGCAACGACCTCGGGTTCCGTCCGCTGGCCGAGGGCCGCGGCCTCCCGGCCGACGCGTCCGAGGCGTTGAGGGCCGGGTACGAGGCATACGGCGGCCCTTGCGACGTACACGGCACCACGTGGATCACCTGGGCCGAACTCGCCGTCGCCGACTGGAGCGAGACCGACGGCTCCGGCGCCCGGAGCCGCGACAGCGTCGCGGGTGACTCGACCCACTGGGGGCCGGTCTGGAGCGTGATGCGCACGCTCGGCGAACTCCATGGCGCGGACCAGGTGCGGCTCGTCGTCTGGTTCGACTGACACGAGACCCGTGGCGCCGGGTGCGGTGGTGCGAGGAGATCGGTGCCGCCGCGCACGGAGCGTGAACGGCCTCCCTGCGACCGAGGCCGTCACTTCGTACCCACTTTTTGATCACAAGACCATCACTTCCGGAGAGTGCCCCTCACCTTGTCGTGAAGCCCGGTTACGGTCATTCCTCCATGAAATGCTGCTGGGGGGACGAAATGAACACCCGTACAGTCACTGCCGCACTTGCCTGTCTGGCCGCCGTCGCCCTCGCCGGATGCGAGCCGGCCGCCACTGCCCAGCGGCCCGCCACTCCGCCGTCCTCCCCCGCCGCCGCGGACACCGCGCTGCCGCGGACGGACGGCAAGCCTGACGACGAGTCCGACGACAAGCCCGTTGAGCGCGCGACGGTCGCGAACTTCGTCGGCATGGGGTTGCAGTCCGCGCAGGACAAGGCGCAGGCGGACGGCTTCCATCTCCTGACGTCCCATGACAGCGCCGGGCGCGGCCGCATGCAGGCGTTCGACCGCAACTGGAAGGTCTGCACCCAGAACCACCGGCCGGGGAAGGACATCCCGGTCGACAGCAAGTTCGACTTCGGCGCGGTGAAGCTTGAGGAGTCCTGCCCGTCCAAGGAGGAGAGGGACCCTGCCGCGGCCGACGGCACGATGCCCGACTTCCTCGGCAAGTCCGTCAAAGTGGCGCGCGGGGCCCTCGACCCGAGTACGTCGATCACCGTCACCGACGCCTCGGAGGACCGCATGGTCCTGATGGAGAGCAACTGGAAGATCTGTACTCAGGCCCCGAAGGCCGGAACGAAGCTCAACGGACAGCCGGTTGAATTCGCCGCGGTCAAGTTCGACGAGTCCTGCCCGTAGGCAACGGGGCGTCCCGCCCACCCTTGCCCGCAGGCCCGGCCGGTTTCGGCCAGGCGGTCCAGGCGGTTCGTACGCGGGATCGCGAGGACTCGCACTCGGCCAGCGCGCCGAAGGGGCGTGAGGGCGGGGAGAACGAAGGGAGGCCCGGCCGCTCGAAGCGGTCGGGCCTCCCTCGTGCCGAGGGGCGAGAAGGTCAGGCCTTCTTCGTCTCCCAGAAGATCTTGTCGATCTGGGCGATGAGGTCCAGCGCCTTCTGGCCCGTCGCCGGGTCCGTGGAGGCCTTCGCGGCCGAGAGGGCCTTGAGGGTGTCGTTGACCAGCTGGTGCAGCTCCGGGTACTTCTCGAAGTGCGGGGGCTTGAAGTAGTCGCTCCACAGCACCGAGACGTGGTGCTTCGCGAGCTCGGCGCGCTGCTCCTTGATGACCACCGCGCGGGCCCGGAAGTGCGGGTCCTCGTTGGCCTGGTACTTCTCCTGGACGGCCTTGACGGACTCCGCCTCGATGCGGGCCTGGGCCGGGTCGTACACGCCGCAGGGCAGGTCGCAGTGGGCGCTGACCTTCACCTTGGGGGCAAACAGGCGGGAAAGCATTGAGCTGTCCTTCCTCGTGATCGTCTTCTCAGGTGGGACATTACTCGGTGAGAGGCGCGTTTTCCCGGGTGCCCCCATGGGCTTAGGCCAAAAGTCCGGGGCGAGGATGGGGCCTGTGGCCGAATGATGCGGGACGCTGTTACCGAGACGCGTACGGAGCGTGTGCGGGACGGACCGGGGAGGTGCCGGAGATGCGGGAGGTGCCTGAGGTGCCTGAGGTGCCGGAGCGGACGCAGGGGCGGTCCGGGCGTGGGCTGGCGGCGCGGGTGCCGTTCCAGGTGGTGGAGGTGACCGGGCCGTCGATGGTGCCGACGCTCCATCACGGGGACTGGCTGCTCGTGCAGTACGGGGCCCTGGTGCGCCCCGGCGACGTGGTGATCCTCCGGCATCCGTTCCAGCAGGACCTGCTGGTGGTGAAGCGGGCCGTCGAGCGGCGCCGGGGCGGTTGGTGGGTGCTGGCCGACAACAGCTTCGCGGGTGGGGACAGCACGGATTACGGGGCCGTCCCCGAGGAGCTCGTACTGGCCAGGGCCCGGGTGCGCTACCGGCCGCCGGCGAAGGGTCAGCGTTCGGTGCGGGCGGTGGTGACCTGGGCGGTCTCCGCGCTGCGTCCGGTCTCGGCCGCCCGTTCGGTCTCCAGGCGCTTGCGGGCCCGGTAGGCGGCCACGTTGGCGCGGGTCGCGCAGCGGTCCGAGCAGTAGCGGCGGGACCGGTTGGTCGAGGTGTCGAGGTAGGCGTTGCGGCACGGTGACGCCTCGCACAGGCCGAGCCGGTCGACCCCGTAGGACGTGAGGTGGAAGGCCAGGCCCATCGCCGCGATGGCGGCGTACCCGGCCGTCGCGTTCGACGGGTGGTCGGCCAGGTGCATGTGCCAGTCCGGCTTGCCGTCCGCGTCCCGGGTCTCATGGCCGGAGATCTGCGGGCTCACCGGGAACTCCAGCATCAGCGAGTTGAGCAGGTCGACGGCGAGCGTCTCGTCGCCGCTGTCGGCCGCCTCGAAGACCGCGCGCAGCCGCGCCCGTACGGACCTGAAGCGGGTCACGTCCGCGTCGGTGGCACGCCGGGCCGCCTGCTGGTTGGGGCCGAACAGCTCGCGGACCGCTTCCACGGACGTGAGGGAGTCCTTGTTGCGGGTCGGCTCCTCGGTGTTGACCAGACGCACGGCGTAGTCCGAGTAATAGGCCAGTTCCACTTGTAGTCCTTACGGCGTCGGTCTATGGTCGTTGCAGCGGATGAGGTAATGGTCGTTTTAGGTTTCAGGGTATTACATGGAGGTTCCGGTGGCAGAGACATCGACAGGTACGGACTGGCGGGCCTGGCAGGAGAGCTGGGACCGGCAGCAGGAGTGGTACATGCCCGACCGCGAGGAGCGCTTCCGGGTGATGCTGGACATGGTCGAGGCCGTCGTGGGGCCGCGGCCGAGGGTGCTGGACCTCGCGTGCGGTACGGGAAGTATTACGGACCGGCTGCTCCGGCGGTTCCCGGAAGCCACCAGTACCGGGGTGGACCTCGACCCGGCGCTGCTCACCATCGCGCGCGGCTACTTCGACGGGGACGGGCGTGTCGAGTTCGTCAGCGCCGACCTCAAGGACCCCGAGTGGGCCGCGAAGCTGCCGTACGACTCGTACGACGCGGTCCTCACCGCCACCGCCCTGCACTGGCTGCACACCGAACCGCTCGCCGCGCTCTACGGGCACATCGGCGGGCTGGTCAGGGACGGCGGCGTGTTCATGAACGCGGACCACATGATCGACACCGCCACGCCCCGGATCAACGCGGCCGAGCGCGCCCACCGGCACGCCGCGATGGACCGGGCCAAGGAGGCGGGCGCGGTCGACTGGGCCGAGTGGTGGGCGCTGGCCGCCAAGGACCCGGCGCTGGCCGGGCCGACCGCCGAGCGGTACCGGATCTACGGTGAGCACGCGGACGGTGACATGCCCCCCGTGTCCTGGCACATCGACACCTTGCGTGCGGCCGGGTTCGGTGAGGCGCGGGCCGTCTGGGCCTCGCCCTCGGACACCCTGGTGCTCGCCGTGAAGTGAGCGAGGGACGGTCCGGAGGAGGGCGGGTCGGGGCGGGGCCCCCGACCCCCCCCCCCCCCGTACCCCCCGGCGGCCAACCCCCCCGCCCCCCCCCCCCCCCGGAAGCGTGAGACCGGGGCCCCACCCCGCCCCCCGCGA
>NZ_JBHJQP010000107.1:0-28230 GCF_042262625.1 Streptomyces sp. NPDC056347
GTGTCGAGCACGGTCGCGGGCCCCTTCGCCGTTCTCGGCCCGGGTCAGCTCGCGGGGTCGCCCCGGCGCACCGACAGCAGGTCCTCCAACTGCTCCTCGCGCGCCTGCGCGGCCACGAACAGCAGCTCGTCACCGGCCTCCAGGGTCTCCTCGGTGCTCGGCGTCAGCACCCGTTGCCCCCGGATGATGGTGACCAGCGAGGTGTCCTCGGGCCAGGCCACGTCGCCGACCTGGGTGCCGGCCAGTGCCGACTCCGGCGGCAGCGTCAGCTCGACCAGGTTGGCGTCACCGTGGCTGAAGCGCAGCAGCCGGACCAGATCGCCGACGCTCACCGCCTCCTCGACCAGGGCCGACATCAGACGCGGCGTCGAGACCGCGACATCGACGCCCCAGGCCTCGTTGAACAGCCACTCGTTCTTCGGGTTGTTGACCCGGGCGACGACCCTCGGCACGCCGTACTCGGTCTTGGCGAGCAGCGACACGACCAGGTTGACCTTGTCGTCACCGGTCGCGGCGATCACGACGTTGCAGCGCTGGAGCGCCGCCTCGTCGAGCGAGGTGATCTCGCAGGCGTCCGCCAGCAGCCACTCGGCCATCGGCACCCGCTCCACCGAGATGGCCGTCGGCGCCTTGTCGACCAGCAGCACCTCGTGGCCGTTCTCCAGCAGCTCGCCCGCGATGGAACGCCCCACCGCACCGGCCCCGGCAATCGCGACACGCATCAGTGACCGCCCTCCTCAGGGCCCTCGGCGAAGGCCGCCTCGACCTTCGCGACCTCGTCCGTACGCATCATCACGTGGACGAGGTCGCCCTCCTGCAGCACCGTCTGCGAGGTGGGCAGTATGGCTTCGCCCAGCCGGGTGAGGAACGCCACGCGGACGCCCGTCTCCTCCTGGAGCGTGCTGATCTTGTGGCCGATCCAGGACGGAGTGGTGTGCACCTCCGCGAGCTGCACCCCGCCGCTCGGATCGCGCCACAGCGGCTCGGCGCCCGAGGGCAGCAGCCGCCGCAGCATCTGGTCCGCCGTCCAGCGCACCGTGGCGACCGTGGGGATCCCGAGCCGCTGGTAGACCTCGGCGCGCCGAGGGTCGTAGATCCGCGCCGCGACATTCTCGATGCCGAACATCTCGCGGGCCACCCGGGCGGCGATGATGTTCGAGTTGTCGCCGCTGCTCACCGCGGCGAACGCCCCGGCCTCCTCGATGCCCGCCTCGCGGAGGGTGTCCTGGTCGAAGCCGACCCCCGTGACGCGCCGTCCGCCGAAGCCGGACCCGAGGCGGCGGAAGGCCGTGGGGTCCTGATCGACGACGGCGACCGTGTGCCCCTGCTGCTCCAGGGTCTGCGCGAGAGCGGCCCCCACTCGCCCGCAGCCCATGATGACGATGTGCACCTTGCGCCTACCTCGCAGTCCTGGTCGTCCGGCTGACCTGCGAAAACACCCTGCTCACACTTCTTTCTCAGCTTGCCGGGCAAACAACGGGGCAACGGTGTGTCCCGTTGCCCAGGATGAGCTTATGCGGACCGGGATGCGATGCCTCATCCGAGTGGGCCTTCGACGCGCCCCGGCCGACGGGCGGCGGGGCCGGGGATCGCCCCGGGCCGGCCCTTGAATACCCGCGCAACAGACATCTAACATGTCAGTTCATGGAGACCTTGCGACCTGTCCGGCGGACGCTGCTGAGGGACACCGCGTACGAGGCGATCCGCGACGCCATCGTCCGCGGTGACCTCCCGCCCGGTGCTCCCGTCCGCGACGCCGATCTGGCCGAACGGCTCGGGCTCTCCCGGGCCCCCGTCCGCGACGCCCTCGCCCGGCTCGGTGCGGAGGGGCTCGTCGAGTCCAAGCCGCAGAGCTACACCAGGGTGACGCGGCTGGTGCCCCGCGATGTCCGGGAGGCGGCCGCCGTCGTACGGGCCATGCACGAACTGGCCGCCCGGGTCGCGGTGCCCCGCCTCGTCGGTGCGGACATCACCGTGATGCGCACGGCCAACCACCGCTTCCGGGACGCCGTCGGCCGCGGCGACGTGGCGGCCGCGCTGCACGCCGACGACCTGATCCACGACGTCCTGGTCGCCGCCTGCGACAACCACGCGGTGACCGCCACGATCGAGCGCTACACCCCGCTGATCCGGCGTCTGGAGTGGCGGCGGTTCGGCACGGCCGGAACCGCGCACGGCTCCGCGGAGCTGCACGACCGGCTGATCGACGCGTGCGAGGCGGGCGACGCCGAGGCGGCGGCCCGGATCACCGCCGAGATCTGGCGGGCGCTCGAAGAACTCGCCGACGAGCCGGACGGAAGCGTCGAGCCGGACGGAAGCGCCGAGCCGGACGAAACGAGCGCGCCGGACAGGTCCGGCGCGTAACCGCCCCGAAGCCCCCCCCGCTTACCTCTACGCACCCCACCCCCCCCACGAGTCAGGCAAGCAGAGCCACACCCTCTACCCATCAGCCAGGGAGCCCATGTGACCGCCGCAACGCCCACCTCGCCGTCCTCCCCGCAGAGCACCTCCGCCCCTACCCCCTCCTCGTACCCCTCCGCCGTACCGTCCCTCCCCGGGCACCCGCGCCACCCCCTGCTCTTCGGTCCTTCCCCCGTCCACCGGCTCGATCGCCTGACCGAGCACCTCGGCGGCGCGGAGATCTGGGCCAAGCGGGAGGACTGCAACTCGGGCATCGCCTACGGCGGCAACAAGACCCGCAAGCTCGAGTACCTGGTCGCCGACGCCCTCGCACAGGGCTGCGACACGCTGGTGTCCATCGGCGGCATCCAGTCCAACCACACCCGCCAGGTCGCGGCGGTCGCCGCCCGCGCCGGACTCGCCTGCGTACTCATCCAGGAGAGCTGGGTCGAGTGGCCCGACGCCGTCTACGACAGGGTCGGCAACATCCTGATCAGCCGGCTGGCGGGCGCCGACGTACGGCTGGTGCGCGCCGGGTTCGGCATTGGCGTCAAGGAGAGCTGGGAGCAGGCGCTGCGCGAGGTGGAGGAGAGCGGCGGCAAGCCGTACGCCATCCCCGCGGGCGCCTCCGACCACCCGCTGGGCGGGCTCGGCTTCGCCGGCTGGGCGTACGAGGTCGCCGAGCAGGAGCGTGCGCTCGGCGTGTTCTTCGACACCGTGGTGGTGTGCTCGGTGACCGGCTCCACCCAGGCGGGCATGGTCGCGGGCTTCGCCGCGCTGGAGGAGGCGGGCGCCCGCCCCCGGCGCGTCCTGGGCATCGACGCCTCCGCCGAGCCCGCCCGCACCCGCGAGCAGATCGCCCGGATCGCGGCGGGCACCGCACGGCTCATCGGGGTGCGCCGGGAGCTCACCACCGCCGATGTCGAGCTGGACGAGCGCTACCACGCGGGCACCTACGGCATCCCGGACGACGCCACCCTCGACGCGATGCGGCTCGCCGCCCGCACCGAGGGGATGGTCACCGACCCCGTGTACGAGGGGAAGTCGATGGCCGGAATGGTCGATCTCGTGGCGCGCGGCGAGATCCCCCGCGACTCCACCGTTCTCTACGCACATCTCGGCGGACAGCCCGCGCTCAACGGATACAGCGCGCTTTTCGCGGATTCCTGACCGGGGCCCGGCCCCCGCCTCCAGGCACCCGGTGGCCGGCACTCGGTAGTGAGCCCCCGGTACTCGGCCGAAGCGCAAGGATTTCGTTAAGGATTTCGTGGCGTTTTCGGCCGAGTGCAGGAGATTGCAGGGTAGTGGCGGTGGCGCGTCCGAACCCTCCGGACGAAACGCTTACGATCCTCTGCGTGTCCAAACTGACCGACCTGCCCAAACGGATTCTGATCGGGCGGGCGTTGCGCAGCGACAAGCTGGGAGAAACGCTCCTCCCCAAGCGCATCGCACTTCCCGTCTTCGCATCCGACCCGCTGTCCTCGGTGGCGTACGCGCCAGGAGAAGTTCTCCTGGTGCTCTCCGTCGCGGGCGTGTCGGCCTACCACTTCAGCCCCTGGATCGCGCTCGCGGTCGCGGTGCTGATGTTCACGGTCGTCGCTTCGTACCGACAGAACGTGCGCGCCTACCCGAGCGGTGGCGGCGACTACGAGGTCGCCACCACCAACCTCGGCCCCAAGGCCGGGCTGACGGTGGCCAGCGCGCTGCTCGTCGACTACGTGCTGACCGTCGCGGTGTCGATCGCCTCCGGGGTGGAGAACCTCGGCTCGGCGATTCCGTTCGTCGTCGAGCACAAGACGGTCTGCGCGACCGTCGCCATCGTGCTTCTGACGCTGATGAATCTGCGCGGCGTCAAGGAATCCGGAAAGCTCTTCGCCATTCCCACGTACCTGTTCGTGGCAGGCGTCTTCATCATGATCGCCTGGGGCGCGTTCCGGGGGCTCGTGCTCGGCGACACCATGAACGCGCCGACCGCCGGTTTCGAGATCAAGGCGGAACACCAGGGCCTCGCCGGATTCGCGCTGGTCTTCCTGCTGCTGCGGGCCTTCTCCTCCGGATGTGCCGCCCTCACCGGCGTCGAGGCGATCAGCAACGGCGTACCCGCGTTCCGCAAACCGAAGAGCAAGAACGCCGCGACCACCCTCGCGATGATGGGCCTGCTGGCCGTCACCATGTTCTGCGGCATCATCACCCTGGCCATGGCCACCGATGTGAAGATGGCCGAGAACCCGGCCCGGGACCTGATCGACCACGGTGTCCCGGTCGGCTCCTCGTTCGTGCAGGACCCGGTGATCTCGCAGGTCGCGGCCGCCGTCTTCGGCAAGGGCAGCCTCCTGTTCGTCGTCCTCGCCGCCGCCACCGCGCTCGTCCTCTTCCTCGCCGCGAACACCGCGTACAACGGCTTCCCGCTGCTCGGCTCGATCCTCGCGCAGGACCGCTACCTGCCCCGCCAGCTCCACACCCGCGGCGACCGGCTCGCCTTCTCCAACGGCATCGTGCTGCTGGCGGGCGCGGCCATCCTGCTGACCTGGATCTACGGGGCGGACTCCACCCGCCTGATCCAGCTCTACATCGTCGGCGTCTTCGTCTCCTTCACCCTCAGCCAGACCGGCATGGTCCGGCACTGGAACCGTCATCTGAAGACGGAGAAGGACGCGGCCAAGCGCCGCCACATGAAGCGGTCCCGAGCGATCAACACCTTCGGGGCCTTCTTCACCGGCCTCGTACTGGTCGTCGTGCTCGCGACCAAGTTCACCCACGGCGCCTGGGTGGCCCTCCTCGGCATGGTGATCTTCTACGGCACGATGACCGCGATCCGCCGCCACTACGACCGGGTCGCCGAGGAGATCGCCGCCGACGAGACCCCGTCCGACGAGACGATGAGGCCCTCCCGGGTCCACTCGATCGTCCTGGTCTCCAAGCTCCACCGGCCCACCCTGCGCGCCCTCGCCTACGCCAAGCTGATCCGTTCCGACCAGCTGGAGGCGCTGTCCATCAGCGTCGACCCGGCCGAGACCAAGGCGCTCAAGGACGACTGGGAGCGGCGCGGCATCGACATCCCGCTGAAGATCCTCGACTCCCCGTACCGCGAGGTGACCCGGCCGGTCATCGACTACGTGAAGAGCCTGCGCCGGGAGAGCCCGCGCGACGTGGTGAGCGTCTACATCCCGGAGTACGTGGTCGGCCACTGGTACGAGCACCTGCTGCACAACCAGAGCGCGCTGCGCCTCAAGGGCCGCCTGCTGTTCACTCCGGGCGTCATGGTGACCTCGGTGCCGTACCAGCTGGAGTCCTCCGAGGCGGCCAAGAAGCGTGCCAGGAAGCGCGCCGAGTGGAACGCGCCGGGCTCGGTGCGCCGCGGCCCCGTGGAACGCAGGCCCAAGGAGCCCAGCGGCAAGGGCTGACCGCCCCACCGCTCTCCGCCCTCCCGCCCCGCTCGTGGTGAACGGCCGGACGACACCCACGTAGACTCGTGGGTTGTTGTCCGGCCGTTTCCCCCTTGATCTCTGGAGCCACCCCCTCATGCAGAACGAACCCACGTTGTCGCTGGTCGGGGAGGAGTACGAGGTCGAGGTCGGCCCCGTCGCGCACGGCGGCCACTGCATCGCCCGCACCGACGGGGGCCGGGTCCTCTTCGTACGGCACACGCTCCCCGGCGAGAAGGTCGTGGCGCGCGTCACCGACGGCGACAGCGACTCCCGCTTCCTGCGCGCCGACGCGGTACGGATCATCGAGGCCTCCAAGGACCGCGTTGAGGCACCGTGCCCGTACGCCGGACCCGGCAAGTGCGGCGGCTGCGACTGGCAGCACGCCAAGCCGGGCGCCCAGCGCCGCCTCAAGGGCGAGGTCATCGCCGAACAGCTCCAGCGCCTCGCGGGCCTCACCCCGGAGGAGGCGGGCTGGGACGGCACGGTCATGCCGGCCGAGGGTGACAAGCTCCCGGCGGGCGAGGTGCCCGCCTGGCGCACCCGGGTCCAGTACGCCATCGACGAGGAGGGCCGGGTCGGCCTGCGCAAGCACCGCTCGCACGACGTGGAGCCGGTCGAGCGCTGCCTGATCGCGGCGCCCGGCGTCACGGAGCTGGGCATCGAGAAGCGGGAGTGGCCGGGCATGGCCTCGGTGGAGGCCATCGCCGCCACCGGCTCCCACGACCGTCAGGTCATCCTGACCCCGCGGCCGGGGGCCCGGCTCCCGCTCGTCGAGCTGGACAAGCCGGTCTCCGTGATGCGCGTCGACGAACGCGACGGCGGCGTCCACCGGGTGCACGGCCGCGCCTTCGTCCGCGAACGCGCCGACGACCGCACCTACCGGGTCGGCTCCGGCGGCTTCTGGCAGGTCCACCCGCAGGCCGCCAACACCCTGGTGCGCGCGGTCATGCAGGGCCTGCTGCCCCGCAAGAACGACACGGCCCTCGACCTCTACTGCGGCGTCGGCCTGTTCGCCGGCGCCATCGGCCAGCGCATCGGCGAGAAGGGCGCCGTCCTCGGCATCGAGTCCGGCAAGCGCGCGGTGGAGGACGCCCGCCACAACCTCAAGGACCTGGACCGCGTCCGCATCGAACACGGCAAGGTCGACCAGGTCCTCCCGCGCACCGGCATCACCGAATGCGACCTGATCGTCCTCGACCCGCCCCGCGCCGGCGCCGGCAAGGCCACCGTCCGCCACCTCTCCACCCTCGGCGCCCGCCGCATCGCCTACGTCGCCTGCGACCCGGCCGCCCTCGCCCGCGACCTGGCGTACTTCCGCGAGGGCGGCTACCGGGTGCGGACGCTGCGAGCGTTCGACCTGTTCCCGATGACGCACCATGTGGAGTGCGTGGCGATTCTGGAACCCATCGCAAAGGGTGCCTGACCTGCGGGTTTGGGTGATGTGCGTTGTGAGCGTTATGGGCGATGTCTTGACGCCGAGATGACGCTCTGTGAGACATCCTGACGCTCGTTCTGATGGAGTGTCAGGAGTTGGTTCTTGCGGATGGCGGTTGGAGAGGCGCCGCTTGCGGGAGCGGGGCCCTTGTGGATGGGGTCCCGCACCAGATACAGCCGGCGGTCGATCAGCGTTCGCCCGAGCGGGGCCGCACAGGCGAGAAAGACACCGACCTGGCAGTTCTCCGTGCGACCGGCGGTACCGGAGTACTGCCGCTGCACCCCGGACGAGCCGGTGCCCTTCTTCAGGAAGCCGGTGTCGTCCATGATCAGGGCCGCATCCGGGTCGCCCAGACGCTCTGCCACATCGGCGCGGACAACGTCTTCTTCGTCGTCAGATCCGACGAAGACGCCTCATCGGCTCGCTTGACGCAAGTCTGATTCTTCGTCGGCAGTTTGCCGCTGGCCAGGTACCTGTTGACCTCCGCGTCCACGCAGGCGTTGCCGTAGCGGCCGAAGAGGGCGTGCCGGTTGGCGCCCTTGAGGGTGAGCAGCCTGGAGCCGGGCAGCTGCTCGTGCAGGGTCACGCTGCTCTTGTAGGTGGTGCGGGGGTCGCCGGTGGCTGCCACGATCAGTACCGGGGCGTCGCGGCGGACCCGGGTGGGTTCCTCGCGGGGGCGGTCCCAGAAGGCGCAGGGGCCGATGTTGTTGGTCATGGGTCCGAACACCGGGTGCGAGGCCCGGCTGCGTTCGATGTCGCGCCAGTAGACCTCGGGGTCGCGCGGGGCGGCCACGTCCCCGCAGAGGACCGCGGCCTGGACTCCGGACGGTTCGGCCGCGCCGCGCAGTAGGTACCGGAGTGTCGCGGCGAAGTCCGGCGAGAGCGGCGTCGGCGCCGCGCCCCGTGCGGCCCTGCTCAGCACGGCCAGCTGCTCGGCGAGGAACGTCCGGGCCGGGTCGGTGTCGTCCCCGATGCCGGAGTAGAGGAGGACCGGCACCTGGGTGTCGTCGATCCGGAAGGTGTCCGAGCCGGTGCCGACGGTCAGCGGGCCGCTGGCGGACGCCTCGAGGACGCGGTCGACGGTGGTGAGCACTTGGGCGCGGGTGCGGCCGAGGCCGTATCCGGCGTCGCGGTCCGCCACCCACGCGGCCCAGGCGGACAGCGCCTTCTCGCTCGCTCGCTCGGTGCCCCTCGTCAGGCGGGGGCCGTAGTAGGCGGGGGCGACCGCGCCATCGAGCACGAAGCGGTCGTAGCGACCAGGGAACATCTGGGTGTAAACCATGCCCAGGTAGGTTCCGTACGAGTAGCCGAGGTAGGAGATCTTCCGCTCGCCGAGCGCGCTGCGGACCACATCCATGTCACGGGCCGTGTTGCGGGTGCTGATGTACGGCAGCACCGAGGCGTCGTGGGTTCGGCACTTCTTGGCAAGGCTCTTCTGCAGGGCGACCTGGCGGTCGAAGCCTGCCCGGCTGGTGCCGGCCGAGAACCAGGACGTGCCGACGGGCCAGCCGCAGTCCAGTGGGGTGCTGCGGCCGACGAAGCGGGGGTCGAAGCCGACGATGTCGTAGCGCGCGCCGACATCCTTCATCGCCTTGCGGACATCCGGCGGCGACTGGACCGAAGGTCCGCCCGGCCCGCCGTTGTTCAGCAGGATCGATCCGATGCGGTGGTGGGTGTCAGTGGCCTTGAGCCGGGATATCGCGACGGTGATCGTGCGCCCCGCGGGGTGGGCGTAGTCGAGCGGCACGGTGACGTCCGCGCACTGCGCACCGGCCTTGTCCAGATCGCGGCCCGTCGTGTCGACGGGGCCCGTGACGCAGCTGCCCCAGGCGAGGTGCTGCCGGTGGTACTGGTCGAGCCCGGCCCCGGTGCCGTTCCTGGCGGGGGCCCCAGAAGCTGAGGCCGGGGCGGGGGATGTGATGAAGCAGGCGGCGAGGGTGAGACTCACGACGGAGGCGCGCCGCGCGGTGGGGCTGAGGATGGTCACGGAATTCCTTGGGTGGTGGTGGGCCGGTGGCGTGGAACGCGGTGTACAGGGCGACGCGGAAGCCGGCTTCGGCTCGGTGCCGGGCCGCGCGCGATTTCAAGATTTCCGGCGGGCTTCCGGGGCGTTTCCGACGGCTCCTGAAACATCTGGTGGCCGTCACAAGCGCGCACGCTCAACCATGCGAGGCCACGCCGGACAGACGAGGTGCTCACGGGTCGCCTGAGTCGTTCGGTCAGTCCGCCATCACGACTCGGTCGGGTTCCGGGGCAGGGGCGTTCGTACGGTGCTGCGAGTGCCCGCCCTCGGTGGGCCGTGGGCGGACCGGCCACCAGATGCTCCGTCCGAGGAGTGCGGCAAGCGCGGGGACCAGCACCAGCGAGAGGACGAGCGCGGAGAGCAGGATTCCGAGCGTCACCGCGAAGGCGATCTGCTCGTTCCCCGGGTTCGTGGCGAGGGTGGCGAAGGATCCTGCAAGGACCAGGCCCGCGGTCGCGATGGCCGGTGAGGTGTGCTGCACCGCGCGCGCCACGGCGGCGCGGGCCGGGCCCGGTCGCTGCATCTCCTCCCGGATCCGGTCGGCGATCAGGATGTTGTAGTCGGTACCCAGGGCCACGACGAACAGGAACAGCACCAGCGGGAGGGTGAAGCCGACCCCCGGATTGCCGAGGCCGTGCTGGAACAGCAGCGTGGCGGCGCCGAGGGTGGCGGCGAAGCCGAGCCCGACGGAAAGCATCAGGACCAGGGGCGCGAGCAGGCTCCGCAGGAGCAGCAGGAGGATCAGCGCGATCAGTGCGGCCGCGACCGGGAACACGGTCCTCAGGTCGTGGTCGACGGCGGTGGAGATGTCGGCGTAGATCGCCGCCGTTCCGCCCACGTGCGCCGTCGTTCCGGCAGGTGTGTGCCGGGCGACCGCTGCCCGCACGGGTCCGGAAGCCAGGTCGCGGGCCTGCTGGCTCTGCGGGGCCGCGGTCGGGTAGAGGTCGATCCGAGCGGCGCGGTGGTCCTTGTTCAGGACGGTCCGTGCGACCTGGCCCACGCCCTTGACCTGGGTGAGAGCGCGGGAGAGGCCGTCGAGTCGGCCTGCGGTGAGGATGCCGCCGCCAGTGGCGGTGACGAAGACGCTCGTCGGGTCCGACACTCCGGCCGGCAGCGCACGGGATATCTCGGTCGCGGTGGCCGCCGCAGGGGTGCTGGCAGCGGCGTTGCCCTGGCCGTAGTCCATGCGGATCCCGATCAGCCCGGCGGCCAGCGCGGCAAGCAGGGCGACAGAGGCGAACGTCATCGTCATCGGTCGTCGTGCGACCCGCACCCCGAAGCGGGCGACACGGCTCACGCCGGGCTCGTGGCCAAGGGCCTTGGAGGGCCAGAACATCTTGCGCCCGGCGGCCGCGAGCAGCGCCGGCAGCAGGGTGAGGCTGCCGAGCAGCATCACCAGAACCGCGACGGCGACGGCGGGGCCCAGCGAGCGGAACTGGCCGAAGGTCGCCACGCCCAGCGTGGCGAACCCGGCCACGATGGTCAGCGCCGCCGAGGTGATCGTGGTGCCTACCCGTCCCGAGACCTGCCCGGCCGCCTCGCGGGCGGACTGCTCCGGCCGGGCGCGCAGTTGCTCGCGAAAGCGGAACAGCAGGAACAGCAGGTAGTCGATGCCGATGCCGAGCAGGACCACGCTGATCAGATCAGGGGTGCCCGCGTCGAGCTTGAGCCCGGTGAGTACCGCGGCACCCGCGAGGGCTCCCCCCGCCACGCCGGTGATCATGGCGACCGCGACCAGCGGCAGCAGGGCCGCCAGCACGCTGCGGAACACCAGCACGTTGATCAGCAGGATGAGCCCCATGAGGAGGGCGCCCCCGACCTTCGCGGCGGTCTCGTGGGAATCGGTGGTGTCGACGGTGTCGGCGAGACTTCCGGTGAAGCCGGTGCGCATCCCCGCCTTGGAGAACTGCGTCCGGGCGGCGTCCCGGAAGGCCCGGTAGACGCCCTGGACCCCCTTGTCCGTGCGGTTCCCGATCAGCTCGACGGAGAGCAGTTCGAAACTCCGGTCGGGTGCCACCATCGCCGGGGCGATCCGGGGTGTCTGGGAGCGGTCCGGGACCAGGAATTTCGGTCTGTCGTCCTCCCTGGGCATGATCACCCGGCGCTGCGCCAGCTTCGCCGCCCCGGCCTCGATCCGCTTCTGGTCGGCGGTGCCGAGAGCCTTGCCGTCGGACCGGGCGACCAGCATCGTCACGGTGATGGCGTCGGGGTTCACCCCGAACTGCTCCTCGGCGATCTCCAGGGCGGCGGCCGAGTCGTAGCTCCTGGGCAGGAAATCCCCGGTCCGGTTCTGGGTGACGCGGCCGATCAGTGCAGGGGCCAGGGCGCTCAGCACGACACCCAGCACCGCCCAGAGGGCGATGACTTTCCACGGGTGTCTGGTGGAGTATCCGGTCAGGGCGCGGATCACGATGTCCTCCGGCGGACGGACTTGCATGCGGACGTCTGCCGGGGGCTCCCGGCCGGTATCCAGACCATCACCCCGAGGGGCCGGGAAACGTCCTGGCAGCGGATGATCCGGGCCGGGGCCCTGGGTCCTGCCCCGGCCAGGGACCAGGACCCTGGTCCTGGTCCCGGTCCCTGGCCTGGTCGCGGGCCGCGAGCTGCCGCCGACGGCGCTGCCTCCAGTACTTCCGCCGCTGTGCAACTCTGTACCGGAGGCCGTAAGGCCGGATACAGGGAGAACAGACATGCGCAGGCGCCGACACATCGGGCCCGGCGATGCCCAGGAGCCGCTGCGCATCGACAGCGCCGGGCCGCCGTGGTCCCGCAACGACGCACTCGTGACCGGCGGGGCCTGCGCGATGAATCTGCTCAGCTACGTGTTCTTCGACGACCCCGACGGCCGGTACGCCGTGAGCGTGGCAGGGTTCCTCCTCGTCGCGCTGGCAGCCCTGCCGCTGCTCGTCCGGCGCAGCCACCCGGTGGTGGCGCTCGCTGCCGTACTGGCACTCGATACGACAGCCACCCTGACCGCGCCGCTGCCCAGACACTTCGGTGCCGTCCTGCTGGTCGCCCTGTACTCGGTCGCCAGGGCCCGCACCGGCCGGGTGACAGCGGTCGCGGCCGTCGCGACGGTGTCGCTGACGTTGCTGAGCCAGAGCCACGGCCGGATTCCGCCCTGGCAGGACGCCGCTGTCACGCCCCTCTCCGCCCTGATCGTCGTCGGCACCGCTCTGGCGGTCAACCGCTGGCAGCGGGAGGTGACGGCGAACCGCAGGCTTCTCGCCGACCGAGCGGTGGCCGACGAACGCCGCCGCATCGCACGGGAGTTGCACGACATCGTGGCCCACCACATCACCACCATGCAGCTGATGGCCGGCGGAGCCCGGGCCAACCTCGCCCGACCGGAGGTGGTCCGGGACGCCCTGATCACCCTGGAATCCTCCGGGCGGCTCGCCCTGCGCGAGATGCGCCAGCTCCTCGATGTGCTGCGGGCCGGTGAAGAACCGGAGTCCGCACCGTCGCAGCCCCAGCCGGGCATCGACGACCTCGACCGTCTGGTGGCCGAATCCCGCCTTGCCGGACTGCCGGCCGAGTTCAGCGTCCACGGGCCGCAGCGCCCACTCCCGCCGACCATCGGCCTCACGGTGTTCAGGATCACCCAGGAAGCGCTCACCAACGCTCGCAAGTACGCGGGGCCCGCCCGCGCTTCGGTACGGCTGACGTATCGCCAGGACGGGGTCACCGTCGAAGTGCGGGACGACGGTGGGAGCACACTGCCGCGGCAGGGGGCTTCGTCGGTGGGCTCGGGCGGTTACGGCCTGATCGGCATGCGCGAGCGCGTAGCCCTGCACGGCGGCACCCTCGCCGTCGGCCCGCAGGCCGACGGCGGATTCGCAGTGGTGGCCGATCTGCCGCTGACCACGGACGAGGCGGTCGAAGCAGCCGTCCAGCACGAGGGGGCACACCGATGACCGGGACCCGGCCGGACACACCGAGGATCAGAGTGCTGATCGCGGACGACCAGCCGCTGGTCCGGCGAGGCCTGTCGCTGATCCTCTCTCCCGACCCGTCCATCGAGGTCGTGGGAGAAGCCGAGGACGGCGCGCAGGCTGTCGCCCTCGCCCGCCGGCTGCGCCCCGACGTGGTGGTGATGGACATCCGGATGCCCGTCCTCGACGGTGTCGGCGCGACCGGGGAACTGGCCGCCACCTTGCCCGGTTGCCGGGTCCTGGCCCTCAGCACCTTCGACATGGACGAGTACGTCGTGGGCGCTCTGCGCGCCGGAGCCTGCGGGTTCCTGCCCAAGGACAGCTCGCCGGAGGACCTGAGCGCGGCGATCCGCACCGTCCACGCAGGTGAGGCCGTCGTCGCGCCGCGTCTGCTCACCCGGCTGATCTCCACCTACGTACGAACCCTTCACGGTGCGCCGCAGCCACTCCCCACCGACCTGGGCGAATTGACACCCCGGGAGGTCGAGGTGTGGCATCTGATGGCCACTGGTCTCGACAACGCCGAGATCGCCCACGACCTGCACCTCAGCGTCTCCACGGTCAAGAACTACATCACCAGCATCTTCGGCAAGCTCGACGTCCGTGACCGTGCCCAGGCGGTCATCGCGGCCTACGAATCGGGGCTGGTCACCGCCCGCGCGGCAACCGGCAACCCGCGCGGCGACGCAAACCCCGCATAGCTGGGTCACCGGCTGGGCCTGCCCCGGCGGTTGGCCGGCGACGCGAGCCCGTCGGCCGGCCCCGGTCCGGGACCTCTTGAGTCGATCTGGATGCCGTCCACCGCGTGGGTGTGCCGGGTGTACGGGCCGAGGTGCGCGAGGCCGGTCGGATACGACGCGGCGCGCCCGGGATCGCCGATGCGGATTCCTCAGGGAAGCCGCAGCACCAGCCCATCGACGACGCGCTGACGGCTGTGTACCGGGAAGCGACGCGCGGCAGATGAACGCCCCGGGTGAAGAGCGGCGCGCAGGCCCCGGGCTCCCACCAGCGGGGTCAGAGCGCCGCGTGCCCGGCGGCGTACTCGGCGGCTGCTCCCGGACCCGGGGGGTAGCCCTACCCGGAGCCCGCCGGGTAGCGGGATCGTCCGGGGCGGTCGCATCCGGAAATACTGGTTCCGGTACATACCGCTGTTTCCCATTGTTTGTAGAGGAGTTGGCTCGTGCGCGAGCAGGCATCGCAGAGGGTTCGTTCTTCCGGGCAGCGGCGGGGCCGCCGACGCGGAGCCGGGGCCGCACTGGTCGTGGGCGCCTTGACGGTGGGTGTACTGGCATCGCCCGCGGCGTCCGCCGCCCCCGGGCCGGACACCGTCCAGCAGGGCCTGAACGCACTGCTGCACTCCGATGGCCTGCCCGCCGCGCTGGCGAGCGTCACGGACCGTGCGGGGCATACCAGTACCTACACCGCAGGAGTCGGTGATCTGGCCACCGGCTCGAAGGTACCCAGGGACGGGCAGGTGCGGATCGGCAGCAACACCAAGACGTTCACCGCGGTGGTCGTGCTGCAACTGGTCGGCGAAGGGAAGATCCGCCTCGACGCACCGGTCGACGACTATCTGCCGGGGCTGGTACACGGGGAGGGCATCGACGGACGCCGCATCACTGTCCGTCACCTCCTCCAGCACACCAGCGGACTCCCCAATTACACCAACTACCTCGGCGACGACGTCCGGTATTTCGCCCCCCGCGAGCTTCTCGGCATCGCTCTCCAGCACAAGGCCGACTTCGACCCCGGGAAGGGCTGGAAGTACAGCAACACGAACTATGTACTGGCCGGGCTGATCGTCGAGAAGGTCACCCGCCACACTCTCGCCAGTGAGATGGACCGGCGCATCATCAAGCCCATCGGTCTGCACCACACCTACTTCCCGGCCCCGGGCGACGCCACCATCCGTGAGGCCCATCCCAAGGGCTACTACCGGGTTTCGGCCGACGTGCCGTTGGTCGATGTCACGGAGATCGACCCTTCCTGGGGGTGGGCCGCAGGTCAGTTGGTCTCCACCGACTCCGATCTCAACCGGTTCTTCACCGCGCTCCTGTCCGGCGACCTCCTCCAGGAAGCCCAGCTCACCCAGATGCGCACCAGCACCGAACCCGCCGACGCCACTTTCGGCCCCGGCGCACGCTACGGACTGGGGCTCGTGAGCAAACCACTGCCGTGCGGCGGCCTCTACTGGGGCCATGGCGGCAGCTTCCCGGGCTACGAGACCAGGGGAGGCGCCACCGACGACGGTCGCGCCGCCAACGTCGCAGTCACCATGCAGCTGTCCGACGAGGCGTCCAGGAAGCGTGTCGACCATGTCGTGAACAGAGCCCTGTGCCGTTGAACGCCTGACAGCACTCCTGCGGCCGCGCCTGACAGCGGTCCGCCCGCACCCGGCCGGGGACGGCTCCCCGGCATCTCGTAATGCCCGCCAAGCGCGCACAGACGGCGGCCGCGGCTGCCGACTACGGGGGCGGGCTCGGCGCGGAGCCGGCCACGCGGCACACCGGCATGATCGCCCTGATCCGGTTCGAGGCCCCGCGCACCACGCCGGCTTCCCCCCGGACAGAGGTCGGCGAAGCCCTCGTCCGTGAACAGCTCGCCCAGCCCGTCCTGGATCCGCGTGGCCAAGCCGCCTTTCGGGAACGCGGCCCGTGCCCCCTCGGGCCGTCTCCTCAGGTGCCCCGCCGCTCTTCATCGAGTGCAGCGACACCGACACCCTCCCCAAACACAACGTCGGCCTTCACGACCACAACGGATCACGAAGGCCGACGTCGAACTCGCCCCCGATCGTAGCCACGGCCGTATCCACCCGGACGGCAAGGCGTATCCGTCCATATCCACCGCGCGCAGGCCCGATCCTGGCAAACCCCGGCAAATTCTTGGCGCCCGCGCGGTACAGCCCACCAGGCTGGTCCCCGGCAACGGATTACCGGAGATTCAGGGGGCGCAGGCATGACGACGGTGGACAACGCGGGGGCTGGCGACGACGACGTCCAGGCGGTGCGCCGCTGGGTGCGGCTCTCGTGCACCGAGCCGGGCACCCATCTGCCCGCACTGGCCGAGATCGCGGGGGACCTGCGGCTGTCGACGGACGCGGTCCGCTCCGCGCTTCAGCAGCTCGCCACCGAGGGGATGGTGACCCTGTTCGAGGGCTACCGCCTCTACAGCGTCGGTACCACGACGCCGACCGAGCGCGCCTACCGACTGCTGCGCACCGCGATCCACCGCAGCTACGAGCCCGGCGAACGGTTCATGACCCGCTACGACATCGGGCAGCACTTCGACATCGGCGGCAAGGAGGCCGCGGCCGCCGTACGCCAGCTCATTGCCGAAGGGCTGCTCACCGGGCCGCGCGGGCAGTACGTCAACGCCTTCAGCCCCGCACAGCAGCGCCGACGCGTGAAACAGCTGCGCGAGCGCGCCAGCCAGCTGCGGCGCGAGGCCCTGGAACTGATGCGGGCCGCGCGGGAGATCGAGCAGGAGCTGCCCACCGGCGGCGACGCCCGGCCGACGTGACCACGCACCGGTCGTGATCAACGACCAGGCCGCCGGGCTCGGCAGCGGTCGTAGTAGGTGCGGGAGGCGGGGTCGTGCAGGGCGGCGGACGCGGAGAGGAACATCGCGCGTTTGAGCTGCCGGTTTCCGCCGCGGGGTGCGTGTTCGCCGTGGATCAAGATGCCCGACTGCGTGGTGGCGGGGCGGGGCGAGGCCGGCGTAGGAGGCGAGGTGCGCGGCGGTGGGGAAGCTGGTGCCATCGCCGACGGTGACCAGCAGGACGGCGGCGGTCCTGACGCCGACGCCGGGCATCCGGGCAGCGAGTGATGGCTCGATGGCGCTGGGTGGAGGCGGCGTCCATGGCGGTAACGCCCGCGCCCCCGCACTTGGTCAGGAATGAGCACTGAATATGCACTCTCGGTCATCGTGAACGGTGTTGACATCATGACACTTAGTAGCACTTCGTTACCTTGGGTTATTTTGCCTGGTGGTGGGCATCTTTGAGGTGTGAAACTGGGGGATGTCGAGCGGCTCCGGGGCGAGTTGGCGGAGTTCGTGGGTGATGTGTTCGGGTCGTTGCCGCGGCAGGATCAGCACCGGTGGGGTGCGTGTTATCTGCGCGGTCTGATGCTGGACGGGCGGCGTAAGTCAGAACCCAACGAAGCAGTACTAGGCTTCTGATGGGCGCATCATGGGTGATTGGCGACTGTCGGGCGGAGATCTCAGCTGTGTCGCGGTGGGCCCCTTGAAGTGGCTGGGGTACTGGCTGCCGAGCTGTTGGCTGCCTCTGCCCATCCGCTTCTCGGTAGTGATGTTCCATGAAGAGTCACACTTCAGGTGCGGCCGGCTGAGGCGACGCCTTCCGCCCGTCTGGTCGGCGAAAGAGCTTCGGTTGCCGTGCTGTCCGAGCCCATGCGCTTCGTATCAGCCGCTGAGCAAGAAGACCGCCTGCGGTGGGACGTAAATCTCCATGCTGCCGGGCCTCAAGGGGTACCCAGTGACGCGCACCGCGTGATTCAGCCGCGATCGTCACAGTTCTGGCCGACAGCCATGGTGATGTTTCCGATTGGGCAGGTCTTACCTAAGATCACCACAACCGAACCGCGGCCCGACGGGCTTCCTGGACAGGACATGCCCCCACCCGCACGAGTCACTCGTGCCCTGGGGGAACCACCTCGTGTCCATGCTCCTGCTGAAGCTGTCGGCGCAGGATCTGCTCGCTCTGCACAGGCGCCGCCACATGGTGTCGCACCTCGCCGCACGGTGGCGGTACTTCCGCGGCTCGGATGCCTCGGTCACCGAGCGCTGCGCCTGGGCCGAGAGTCTGATCAGCCTCGCGAACGACCTGGTTGCCGCTGATCGCGGGAACGTGGAGATGGTTGTCGAGTGTGCTGCCACGCTCGATGAATCCGAACGTCCGGAGCCCCGGCTCATCGATGTCGTTCTCGTCGGCCGACATCCGCACGAGAACCGGCCGTCCGTACAGCTCGTCGAATTGAAGCGGTGGTCGACGGTGACCCGGATCGAGCGCGCCACCGCTGACCTCGTGTACGTGCCGCGCTTGGGCGACAAGCCGGGTACGGGTGACAAGAAGCATCCGACGCTGCAGTTGTGTGAGTACTACGAGGCATTCGCGAGCAGTCGGGGCCCCTTCGGGAACGCCGCATTCGAGTGCGGCGGCTTCGCGTACCTTCACAACGCCACGGAGGATTCCGTGCGTCCGTTGATAGGTTTGGACGCGCCGACGGGTGCGTACGCCCGTGTGTACACCGCCGACCGGCGTGCTCAACTCCTCAACGACCTGAGGGAGAGTTTTGCCGCAGAGGGCGGGGCCACGGAGGCCGAGACCATGCTGCGGACCATGGGTCTGCGTAATACACCGCTGCTCGACGCCATGAACTGGTCCCGGGGTGACGACACCGTCTTCACCCTGCGCGGGCGGCAGAAGGTGGTGGCGGACGACATTCTGGATGCGGCGTCCAAAGTCCTTCCCGACCCCGAGCAGCCCGCTCTGGTTCCGGACGAGAGGCGCGTGATCTTCCTGGTGACTGGAGGCGCCGGTACGGGCAAGAGCGCCATCGGTCTTCAGGTGAAGGCGAAGCTCGAGGGACAGGGACGGACGGTGAAGTACGCCAGCGGAAGCAGGGCGTTCAATGCAGCCATTCAGGAGCACGTCGGTTACGGGGACAAGCAGTTCAGGGAGACGTTCACTTACTTCAGCAGCTTCGTTGAACCCCGCGAAACCTCGCTGGACCTTCTGATCTGCGATGAGGCGCACCGTCTGCGCGACCACTCGACGAACCAGTACTGGTCGGAGGAGGAACGGGAGAAGTGGGGGAAGGGCCCACAGGTGGACGAGCTCCTGGACGCTTCGCGTCTGACGGTGTTCTTCCTGGACGAGGGTCAGTCCGTGCGCCCGAACGAAGTCGGCACCGTCCGGCTGATCAAGGATGCGGCCGAGCGCTACGACGCCAAGCTGCTCGAGTACCGTCTGCGCGAGCAGTACAGGTGCGGTGGCAGCGGCGCCTACATCCACTGGGTGCGCGCCGTGCTCGGAGTTACGGACGAGGTACCGGAGCTCTGGCGGCCGGATGGGCTGATGCACGTTGAGGTCGTGGACACTCCGGAGGAGCTCGAAAGGATCATCCGGACGGAGGCCCGGGCGGGCGCGTCCGCGCGTATGGTCGCGGGCTATTGCTGGCCTTGGACGGAGCCGGTGGGCGAGGAGAAGCGCTTGGAGGCCGATGTCCGGATCGGCGACTGGCACCGGCCATGGAATGCGAAGAGCGAAACCTATTGTGCGGACGGGGTGCCGCCGTCGGACATCTGGTCCGTCCACGCCAACGGCCTCGGTCAGATCGGCTGCGTATACACGGCACAAGGCCTGGAATGGGACTGGTGCGGTGTGATCATGGGAGAGGACATGGTGCGCCGGGGCGACAAGTGGGTGTTCCAACGGGGCAAGGACCGCAAAGAAGGACCGGATTCGAAGATCAAGCGTGTCGATCTGCCGGGTTCGCTCGACCCGAAGGTGAGCGCCCCCAGCGTCGACGACGACGATTTCGCGCGGCTCGTCCGCCAGGCGTACCACGTGCTGCTGACCCGGGCGAGCCGGGCCACGGTGCTGTACTCCACGGATGAGGAGACCCGCGCCTATCTGAAGGGGCTGGCAGGACAGGTGGAGATCCATGGACTTCGCCCCACTTGGCGGAACCTTCCGAAGGAGGCACGCCCGCCCCACCTGCCGCGGGCGAACGGGAGGCGGCGCCGCAAGCGGGAGAAGGCGTCGGGCTCGGAACTCCGGCTGTTCTGACACCCGGATCCGGGTAGTGGAGTGACGGGCTCGCCGGGCCCGCCACCTACCTGCGTCAGAAGAGCAGGTCTGCCACCGCGGTCAAGGCTGTCACCAGAAGGCTGGATACGACTCCGACAGCGATGTCGATCAGAATCTCGCGGATCCGTTCACGACGCGCAGGCTTGTACTCGACAGTGCTCATGTCGGCCTTTCAGGTTGATGCGATCTGAATGGCAGGGGGCGCCCTGCGGGCAGCCACGCTCGCGCCGTATGTCGCCACACGACGGGCACAACCATTCGTCACGCACAGCCTGTTCGGCCTCACACATGAACCGCAGCCTCGTACCCTCCGGGAAGGTGCGCAGCCTGATCATGCTATCTCGTGAGTCGAGACGGGGGCGTGGGTTTCGCAGTCGCATGCGCGGACCGGGCATGACTGCGGTGCTTGTCGCGGTCAGATCGTCGGGGGGATCAACGAGCGGAGCTTTTCGCGGGTTTCCCGGTCCGTCGAGTAGATGATCGTGCCGATCATGCCCCGGGTCAGCAGCACTTTGTACGTGTTGCGGACGAGACGGTCGACGTCCTCGTCCGCGGTGGCCCTGGTGAAGGACGGGTCCTTGGAGGCGCTTCGGTCCACCACCCATCGGTCCGTACGCCAGACGAGGTCCGGCCCCATGATCACGCCGGACCAGTCGTACTCGAAGCCCTGCGCGGTGTAGACGCACCCGACCTGTCCGAATCCTGCCGGGTCGGTGGCCCAGAGGGGTGCCGGCGGGGCGCCGAGCAGGGCGCGGTCGCCATAGAGATTCCACGGTCTGGCCCAGTCGCCGATGACCACGTCGGTCGGCAGGGTGTGCATGCTGGGAGTGATCTTCGTCGTCCACTTCCAGCAGTAGCCCGCGGACATGCGCGCACCGTATCCCTGGGCACGTCGGGCAGCCAGGAACTCCTCCAGCTCCTGGGGGGTGTCCGCGGTCAGGAGCTGCACCTTGTCATCCGATTCCCACGCGGTGGGCGCGCTCCCTTCGAGCCCCAGTAGGTCGACCACCCAGCGCAGGTAGGCGTCGCTGCCTCCGCACCGGAACTGGCTGTCGAGTCTCACCACCGTGCAGTCCAGCCCCTGCTCGGCCGCGGCCGCCTGGATCTGTTCCACGGTCCCCATCTCGCCCGGACGTACCACCTGGTGCTGATCCAGAAGGAACACCGGAACCCGCGCGGCGTCCATCAGCTCTGACACCTGCGGTCGGCCGGTTCGCAGAGCCGCCTTCGTGTAGCGGTTGGCGGAGGTCTTGCGCAACCGGTGGGCCTCGTCGCAGACCAGCACGTCGAGGTCGTTCGGCTCGGCCTCCATGAAGCTGTTGAAGTAGCGGAAGAGCCGTTGGACCTCAGGTTTGCGGGCGCCGGCGACCTTGCGCATCGTCTTGGTGAAGGACTGCGATCCGGTGGCGTGCAGGGCCGGTACTCCGCGCCGGTAGAGGTCGCCCAACAGGGAGAGCGCGATCACGCTCTTGCCGGAGCCTGGGCCGCCGGCCACGACGACGACCTGCTTGCGGTTGGACCGCCGGGCCTGTCGGACTGCCGTCATGACCGTTTCGTAGGCGAGCCGCTGCTCGTCGAGCAGTACGAACTGTTCCCGGTTGCGCACCTCTTCGGCGGCAACGGTCATCAGCTGCCTCGACGGCCGCACCTTGCCCTGCAGCAGGGTGTCGGCTGTCTCGGCACCCGGCTTCGCCGCCAGCCTGGAGCGGAGGTAGCCGAGGAAGGCGCCGCGCTGGTCACCGGTGAACATCCGGCCCCGGTCGTCCTCGGTGACGGCGCGGAGCCCCGCCACCTTGATGTCGGTCGCGTTGTGCAGGTAGGCGACCCCCGTGACCGAGTCGGGGATCCGCTCCAACGCTCCGTTGAACGAGATGAGGTAGTCGCAGTAGCCGCGCACCTGCTCGATCGGGTTGAGGACCGGATCCGGGTAGGCGTCGATGCGGCACAGCAGCGGATCGTCCTCCTCCGGGTAGGCCTCGCTCCACTGCTTCAGCTCGACCACCACGTACGAGGGTTCTCCGGTACTCGGATGAACACCGGCAAGTATCACGTCCGCACGCTTGCTGGTCAGGGGCAGCGCGTACTCCAACATCATCTCGACTTCACCGAGCCCGGCTTCGACGAGTGCGTTGGTGAGTGCCGGGATGCTCCGCTGCCAGGAGCGCACTTCCGAGGCATGGGGCCGATGGCGGTGTTTGTGCAGGAAGTTCTCGGTCAGGAGCTTGGCCAGCTGTCCTTCAAGGTGGGTACGGTTGGCCAACGACGCCGCGGACTCACGGAACAGCATAGGGAGTGCTCCCAGGCAGCACGAAGTAGCTCGTGCGGGTGGGGGCATGTCCTTCGGTTCCACCGAGGTGGAGCGGAAGCCCGTCGGGCCGCTGAGATGGTCCTCGACATCCTAGAACAGGATATGGATCATGCATCTGAGCGGGTGGCGCTCCTCTGACGCACGCAGTTCCCTTGCGCTGACGAAACGGGGACTCTGATCCGTCTCTTGCTTCCCGACGCGTTCTCGGGGACGCATCGCGTGGAGTGCGTGGTGATTTTGGAGTCGGTGGTGTACGGCCTCAGGCCCGTTGTTCCATGAGCGTGCGACAAATGCGGCTCGTGCGGTCCGTGCCTCGGCTTCGGGTCTGCTGTCGGGGACGAGTGGGTCGTCCGGCTCGGGGCATCGGGGCATCGGGGCATCGGGGCTGCGCGAACGGCGGGCAGGCCGTTCGGGATCTGCCGCATTCGGCGGTGGCCCCGCGAAATCCGTGCGCGCGACGATGAGCAACGGAGTTCGATGGCCGCCGCGCAAAGTGCTGACTGTCCGACGTGTGGGTGTGGAAGGACTTTCCGACGTCTTCGATCGGTACGTCTTCTCAGCCTTTGAGCCGTGGTCCGCGCCGGTCCGGGAAAGGTGACCGGTGATCCCGAGCTCATTGGAAAAGGGAGAAGAAGAATGAAGGCAGCTCGGTTCTATGGCAAGGAAGACCTCCGCATCGAGGAGGTGCCGGAGCCCGTTCCCGGTCCGGGGCAGGTGAAGTTGCGCAATGCCTATGCCGGTATTTGCGGCTCCGATCTCCACTTCTTCTTCTACCCCGAGTCGCTGCCGTTCGACCTGGCCGAGCCGCACCCCCTGACGGGGGCCACGCTGCCCCAGATCCTCGGCCATGAGTTCTCCGGCACCGTGGTCGAGGTCGGCGAGGGCGTCGAGGACGTGAAGGTCGGCGATCGCGGTGCCGTCTACCCGCTGGCCGTTTCCTGTGGGCAGTGCGCCGCGTGCCGGAAGGGGCTGCCGTTCTCCTGCCGGCTGATGGGTTCGCTGGGGTCGAACGTGTCCGGTGGCGGACTGGCGGAGTACGTCACGCTCGACGCGTCGAAGCTGCACGTGTTGCCGGAGGGCGTGGACCTGCGGATGGGGGCGCTCGTCGAGCCGATGGCGGTGGCCTGGCACGCCGTCGCGCGCAGCGGAATCGAGCCCGGCGGCACGGCGCTCGTCGCGGGGGCCGGACCGATCGGTATCGGTGCCTGGTTCGCGCTCAGGGCCCGCGGTGTGGAGAAGGTGCTGGTGTCCGAACCGAGCGCGGACCGGCGTGCGGCCATCGCCGGTCTGGGCGCGAGTGTCGTCGATCCGGTGAACGAGGACCTCGCGGCCGCCGTCGCGCTGTTCACCGGCGGCGACGGAGTGGACATCGCGGTGGACGCCGCCGGCGCAGGTCCGGCGGTCACCTCCGCTCTGGCGGGTCTCGTCCCCGGCGGCCGGCTGGTCGTTCCCGCGCTGCACGAGCACCCGATGGAGTTCCAGCCCACGCGGCTGATGATGGCCGAGACGGAGATCGTCGGCGCGGTCGGCTACCGGCCCGCGGAGTTCGACGCGGTCATCGCGGCCATGGCCGACGGGTTCTACGACACCACCGGCTGGGTGCAGGAGCTGCCGCTGGAGGGCGTCGTCGAAGCCATCCGTTCGCTGCGCGGTGGCGTCGGCGGGAAGATCCTTCTGAAGGTCGGCTGAGAGCTGAGAGCTGAGAGCTGAGCGAGGCCCGGACGGTTTCCGGGCCTGTTCGGCTGCCGGTCCGTGGTGCGTCGTGCGCAGCACGGACCGGGGACGCCGTCGGTCGTCGTGCAGGCGGTCGGGGGAGAGGGGGAGGGGCGTGCAGCGGAACGGCCGCTTTCCTCACCCGGTGCCGAGGGCGGCAGGGTGCCCCGCGTCGTGCGGGTCGGTGAGCCGCAGGAGGAACTCGGCGGCTGCGTAGCGGACCTTTCCCTGGGCGGCGCGGGGGTCGTACCCGAGCTCACGGGTCAGAGCTTCGTGCCGGGCCTGGAGGGTGGAGTGATGCATGCCGAGCAGGGCCGCCGCGGCCCGGACACTGTCCGCTTCGACGAGGACCCGCAGTACGTGCGCGGAACGGGCGTCCAGGCCGGCGAGCTTTCTGACGTCGTCGTGCGGCGCCTGCGGGTCGTGCACCCGGGCGAGCATCAGGAGCGCTCCCAGGTCCGTCGCGTCGACGACCGGATTCCGGGGGTCGGTGAGCCGTAGTGCGATCACCGCGCCTTCCCACGAGTCGGGTGCCTGGTCGGCCCGTACCCACTGACCGAGCCCCGCCGGTTCCGCCGGTGGCGGCTCCGGGGTCCGGCACAGGGTCGCGCGCATGATCCCGTACTTCGTGGGCACGACCGCCGAGGACGCGGTGGCGAGGTGCGTGTCCGTGCGGGTGGCGACGATCCGGATCCGCGACCCCGGCTCCAGCCGCAGCTTCGCCAGCGCTGTCGTCCGCTCGGCGGGGGTGCGGGCCGGATCGATGACGGTCTCGAGGACGCCTGCCGGGCCGCGTCGCGCCTCGAGGAGGTCGAGCGACAGCGCCAGGCGTTCGACGATCATCTCGTCGTTGGCATGGTGGGGGCCGACGCGCTCCAGCCACACGGTCCCGGCCGAACAGGTTCGTTCAGGTGACCGCGGAAGCTGCTCCGTCGCGGGAATCCGGCCGTCGGGGCCGCGGCGGTCGATCCGCCCGCGCCACTGCGCCCCCGCGACGACTCCGGACAGTACGGCCGCGCCGCGCAGCAGCGCGTCAGGTCCCGCTCCGCCGGCGACGAGCGCGTCGAAGTACGCGATGACCTTGAGGGACTCGCCTGCCTCGGGATCGAGGGCGGTGAGCCGTCCGACGAGTTCCTGCATCCGCTCTCCCTCGCTCAGACGGCCAGGCTACCGCCCTCGGCCCGCCGGATCAGGCGCCGAGGAGGCGCGCGACCCACTCGTTTCGGGAGGCCGTCGCCGCCTGTGCCAGTGCGGTGTGCGGGGCAACCATGTCGAATCCGTGGAACCCGCCGGGCCACACGTGCAGCTCGGCCTGTACGCCGGCCGCCCAGAGGGCTGTTGCGTAGGCGACGTCCTCGTCACGGAAGAGTTCGGCCGATCCGCAGTCGATGAAGGCAGGCGGCAGCCCGGAGAGGTCCGTCGCGCGCGGGTGCGGCGTAGACCGAGACGCCGTCGGTGCCGCGGCGATCGCCCAGCAGCGCGTTCCATCCGGTCCGGTTGCTCTCGCGGACCCACATCCCGGCATCGTCGTACTGGAGGGTCGAGACGGTCCGGTCGCGGTCGTCGAGCATGGGGCAGATCAGCACCTGGCCGATCAGGTCCGGGCCCTTGCGGTCGCGGGCCAGGAGGGCGGTTCCGGCCGCCAGTCCGCCACCGGCACTGGCGCCCGCGATCATGAGACGGTCGGGGTCGATGCCGAGCTCGGCCGCGTGTTCGGCGGTCCAGAGCAGGCCCGCGTAGCAGTCCTCGACCGGACAGGGGTCCGGGAACTCCGGCGCGAGGCGGTATTCGACCGTGACCGCGACGGCGTCGTGTTCGACGATCCACGGCACGATCTGGCTGATGCCGACCAGGCGCTCGCCCGCGATCATGCCGCCGCCGTGTACGTGGTAGATGCCCGGTCCGGTGCCGGTGTGATCCGCGCGGGCGATCACGCTCGCGGCGAGTTCCACCCCCTCGTATCCGCGGACCGTTGTCTCGCGGCGCGTCAGACCGGCGGCTCGAAGCGGTTCTTCCGACACATCGATGGGCAGCGGCGTCTCGCGCAAGGTCTGGATGAGGTCCGGCGTGACGGTCGGTATCCGTTCACCGGCCAGGGCCAGCACGGCGTCGAGCTTCGGGTCGAACGGGGGGCGGCTGAGCTGGGGCATCGGGCTCCTTCGCGGTGATGTGCGGCTCATGGGACGCACTGGATGCCCTCAGGATCGCCGCGTTCCCGCAGGTCCCGGAACCGCCGACTGCGGCGGATCGGGCGGGTGCCGCCCGCCGATCGCGCGACCGCGGCGCGTTCCGGACGGGCACGGTGGCGTACCGGGTGACGCCGTTTCGGGCCGCTTGCCCGCGTCATCCGCCCATGAGCCGATCCGACGCATCGGTCGGCGGGAAGCTGAACGACGCAGGCGCCGCGGTGCCTGGCATCTGCCGCTCCGGAGTGCTTTTCGGGGGCGGGCCGGTGAGGCCGATGCTCAGGGTCTGCGGTTGAAGATCTCGGTCAGGCAATCACGCTGCTCCGCCACTGCGTCCAGGAAGTGCCGACGGACCGATTTGGCGTGCACCGAAATGGCATTCTTTATCAGTTCTTTCCCGTGATCGGTCAAGGTCACCTGCATGAGCCTTCCGGTACCGACTTCGGTCCGGGTCAGCATTCCCTTTTTCTCCATTCGGGAAAGCTGATGAGAAAGACGGGACGGAGACCAGCCCAGGGAGTTGGAGAGCTCGAACTGGCCCAATGAATGTCCCACCCCCTCGTGAACTCTCACCAGGACCTGATAATCGGGAACGGAGATTCCTGCGACGGCGAGGTCCTTGGAGACCAGGGAAACCACCTGCTCGCTCCAGGAGAGGAAAGATCGCCACAGCTCTTGCTCTTCACCGGTCAAAGGATCGGGCTGTTCTTTCATGCGCCTCATCCTGGCCAACACGACTTGACGCGTCAAGTGAAGCTGGGGGCGAGTTGTCCGCGCGGTGCGGCTCTCGCGCGTGCGGGGTCGGTGCTCCCCGGATTCCGACGGAGGGTTCGGGGTGTTGTGATTTGACGCGTCAAGTCGGGGTCCCTACTCTGGGCCGGAAGTGACTTGATGTATCAATTCAGGAGGTCGTCATGACGCCACCCACGGGCGCGCCCACCGCGAAGCATGTACTGACCACGGCATGGTTCCCCTTCTTCTTCGCCGCCGCGTTCAGCCTCATGTTCCTGCTCTCCTTCGCGCAGCCGTCGGCCCGTGGCATCATCCTCGCGGCTCCGCAGTCGTCGGCGGCAGGGCTCCAGAAGGTGCTGGACGGTGCGGAACCAGGCGGCTTTCACGTCCAGGGCTACCGTGACTCCTCCGCCGCCGCCCGCGCGGTGACGACCGGCGACGTCGCCGGCGCGTTCGTCTCCGGCGGTAGCGGTTCTTCCGAACTTCTCGTCTCCTCCGCGGCGAGCAGTACCCGGGCGGAGTTTCTCGAGGGGTTCTTCGGCCGCGATGTCGCACAGCGACTCGATACGACGATCACCGTCCGGGACGTCGTGCCCGTGGCGGCCGGAGACGTCAGTGGAGCCGGTCTGTTCTTCTACGCGATGCCCCTGCTGCTCGTCGGCCTGATCACGTCCATCGTGCTTCTGCAGCTCGGAGGGTGGAGGCTCCGCAACAAGCTGGTCCTCATCGCGGGCGCCGGGGCATTCGCTTCCCTTTTCTGCTACTTCTTCGCGACGGCCAGGGATGTCATCCCGTCATCGCCCCCGCTCCTGCTGTACGGGTTCGTCCTGACTCAGGCCGTCGGCTGGCTCACCACTGCCGTGGCGATGCTCTTCAAGCGGGTCTTCATGCCGATAGCCATGACTTTCGTCCTGATCCTGGGAGTCCCCACCTCGGGGGGAACGGTGAACTCGGACATGCTCCCCGCCTTCATGGGATGGCTGAACGGAATTCTTCCGTTCGCGCAATTCATCGACATCACACGGTCTTCCGCCTATTTCGACGGACACGGAATCGCGCAGCCGCTGATGATCCTGCTGGCATGGGCGTTCGCCGGTGCGGCGCTCGTCGCCTTCGCTGCCCGCCGGAAGGCCAAGGGGTGACGTTCGCGCCCGTTCTCGGGCGGCGTACCCCGTGGAGTGCGTGGCGATTTCGGAGTCCTGCGGCTCTCATGCACGGATGCGGGCTCCGCCGTTGCC
>NZ_JBHJQP010000108.1:0-28135 GCF_042262625.1 Streptomyces sp. NPDC056347
GGTCGGGGGCCGACGTATGTCTGGGGTGTTGTGTTGGCGTGAGCATATGCCCGCAAGCAGGCCCAAAATCCAGCTCAGTTGGCCAAAGTCACCCAAGCGAGTGACGCGGAGCCCCGCGGGTCCCGCAGGTTAAAGACGGGAGAGGGTTGGGTTTTTCAGACGGTCTCAAGAAAAAGACTTAAAAGATTTTGCGTCGTGGCGGCGTGCGACCCGGTACGCCACGACGCGGCCCACCGGGTCATGGTCCGCCGGGTCGCGGCTGTCACGATCCGGTGGGCCGCCCGCCGCAGCGGAATCCGGTGATCACGGTGAGGACAACCCGCGGTCGGGCCGGGGGTTTTCCCCATGGCTGCCCGCACGTCCCCGCGGATAGCGTCGTGGACCGTCGGGTTCGAAGAACTGGGGGATATGTGATGCGTCAGGGACTCCGCGGCCTCGGGGTATTAACGCTGGCCACGCTCGCGGTCGGCGGGCTCGCCGGGTGCGGTCTGGTCCTCGGCGAGACCACCGAGGACACCAGCACCCTGTCCGGGAAGATCACCTCCGTACGGATCGAGAACAAGTCGGGCGGCATCACCGTCAACGGCACGGAGGGCGGCGGGAAGTTGTCCCTGAAGCGGAAGGTCACCTACCGGGACGAGCGGCCCACGGGCGCCACCCACCGGATCGAGAACGGTGTGCTGATCCTCGGCGGCTGCGGCAGCGGCTGCTCCGTCAACTACACCGTCGACGTACCCGCGGGCATTCCGGTGAGCGGGCAGGTGACCAACGGCAGCATCCACCTGTCCAAGGTGGGCGCGGTGAAGGTGACCACCGGCTCCGGGCGCATCGAGATGGACGGCGTCACGGGGACGGTGGAGGCCGAGAACACCAACGGAAGGATCACCGGCAAGAACATCGACGGCCCGAGCATCCGGGCCCGGTCCACCAACGGAAAGATCACCCTGACCTCGGCGAAGGCGGCGGACGTACAGGCCTCGACGACCAACGGGGACATCACCCTGACCGTGCCGAAGGGCGACTACGACGTGACGGCGAGCACGGTGAACGGCGACCGGACCATCGATGTCTCCAACTCTCCTTCGGGCACGCACCGGATCGGGATGCGCAGCACCAACGGAGATGTCACCGTCAGGAACCCCTGACGGCGTCTCGGGGGCTCACGAGCAGGTGCCCGGGGTCCGGGGCGCCCTGGACCCCGGCGCAGGTGGTGCAGGTGGGCGCCGACTCGAAGAACGCCTCGTACGCGTCGTACGCGTCGTGCACCGAGCTGCCGGTCCGCATGACCCTGCGATCCTTCGCCTGCGCCGAGCCGCAGTCGTAACCGCCCTTGACCAGGGGGAAATTGGAGAGGAACGGCTCAGGAGGCGGGCGGTTCGATCTCCCCCGCGAAGACGATGACCTGGTCGATGAGGCTCCGCCGCAGGTGGACGACGTCCGTTCCCGCCAGGCGGGGGCCTCCGTCCGGCGTCGTGAAGACCCACTGGTACCGCGCCCACTCGTCCGGCATGTCGACCGCCGAACAGCGCACCATCGTGCCGGTCCCCGCGGGGTGGCGCCGGATGTCCAGTACGAACCGCTCGACCGCCTCGATCCCCTCGCTGCGGCCCAACGGTCCCCAGAAGACCACGTCCGAGGTGAGGGCCTGGGAGAGCAGCGCAGTCACATAGCTGTCGTCCGAGGCGTTGAACGCGGAGATGAACGTGTCGATCGCGGACTGCGCGGTCTCTTCCTGCATACACCAGTCATACCACTCGCCTCGCGGACCGCGCTCGTCCCGTGAGCCGTCTCGCGACCACGGCGAATCCCGGTCACAGCACCAGTAGGGCTTGGTCATGTTGGTGCGGGGGCCGGCATGTCGTGGTGACAGGCGGGGCAGACGCCGCACCACACCGGTCACCACCACCGACCCGGTCGACGGCGACATCCACCAACCCTCCCTGCTTCTCCAGCTCCTGGTCCGCCACGGCATCGGCATCGGGCCACCGGGCACGCTCCTTCCGGCTGCGGCGCATCATGACGCCGCCTGCTGCCGCAGGCGCAACCGCCGCTGCCGCAACCGCCTCTGCTGCTCGGCCTGATCCAGACGCGCCCGGCGCTCGAACGCCTCCCGCACCAGATCCGTCAGCTCGGCCGGCACCGGGGGATGTTCCAGAGAAAGCCCCCCCCTTCCCTGCTGCCTGCCTCGCCAGGTATCTTGCATCGCATGGAACCAGGTAATTCAGCTAAGCAGGCTCGGGCAACCGCCCAGCTGCGCAAGGGCGTCCTGGAGTACTGCGTCCTCGCTCTCATGCGGGACCGCCCTCGCTACGGCGTGGAACTCCTGGCCGCCCTGGAGGACTCCGGTGCCCTGGCCACCAGCCAGGGCACCGTCTATCCGCTGCTCTCCCGGCTCCGCCGCGAGGACCTGGTCACCACCACCTGGCAG
The DNA here is from genome assembly GCF_042262625.1 of Streptomyces sp. NPDC056347. Lineage (NCBI taxonomy): Bacteria > Bacillati > Actinomycetota > Actinomycetes > Kitasatosporales > Streptomycetaceae > Streptomyces > Streptomyces sp. NPDC056347. The sequence goes on from NZ_JBHJQP010000108.1 coordinate 2,429, forward strand.
GAGTCCGCCGCCGGGCCGCCGCGCCGCTACTACGCGCTCACCGACAGTGGCCGGGCCGCGCTCGAGGAGTTCACTCTTCTGTGGCCCGACTTCCGCAACGCCGTCGACGCTTTCTTGAACGTCCCCCGCCCCTCCCCTGGAGACCCCGCATGAAGACCGCCGACCTTGTCCAGGACTACCTCCGCGCCGTCGAGCGCGAGGCATCCGCACTGCCCGCGGAGCGCCGCCAGGAACTCCTCGCCGACCTCGCCGAACACATCGAGGTCGCCCGTGCCGAACGCCCCGGCACCGCAGTCGTCGTGGTCCTGGCCGAACTGGGCGACCCCCGCACGATCGCGGCGACGGCACTGGCCGAGGCCGCTCACGGGAACGACGGGGTCCCGGCACACAGCCATGGCGACGACGCCCCGTCCGCCCGGCCCGGCAAGGTCCACCCCTTGGTCCCGCTCCTGATGCTCACCCTCGTCGTCCCTTTCGGGATGGTCTTCCCCGACCAGCCGGGGCCTGTGTTCAGCCTCCTGTTCCGCGTCATCGGCGCCGTTCTGCTGTGCACCTCGGTGCACTGGCGGGCCGTCCAGAAAACCACCGGCGTCCTGCTGACCGCCGTCGTGCCCACGGTCCTCATCGCCACCTGGAACCTCTCCTCCGGCGTCCTGCAGGAGGACAGTGCTCCCGCTCTCCTGCCCAACCTGGTGATCACCGCCCTGATCGCCGCCGTGTGCGCCTGGCTCTGGCGGATCCGCCGCGCCTGAGAAGCAGACGCGGCGCCCACCGCTACGAGCTGGTAGAGCTGGGCCGTGTCGGTGGACACACCACCACAGACCGCACGTGGCCAAGCACTACTAGCTTTCCCAGCTGATCGTGCCGGGCGTCCGGGAGCTGTCGAACCTCAGGCACAGGACTTCGTCCGAGTATTCGGGTGCGAGCGCGAAGTCGATCCAGAATTCGAGATCCCCCTCGGAGCCCTTGTGGAAAACCAGGCCGTCAATCAGGAACGACTCCGCGACAGGGCCCGGGAGCCCGTCGCCGGACAGGAACGTGTCGAGTGTTTCCCGGAGACGTTCGTCCAGGTCGTCGATCTCCTCGAGATGGAAGCGGACGAATTCCAGGACGCTCTCGTCCTGTGCGGCGAGGAGCTTCCCCAGGGCTGACCGAGCCCGGTCGGAGACGGTGTGGAAATCGTCGACGACCGGTGCGACGCCGGCGAGGAGCCCCGGGTCGGAGGTCACGTCCTCGAAGATGTTCAGCTGGAAGGACTGCCGACTGGAGTCATCGGTCGTGACCCGGCCGGAGAATCCCTTGTCGGTGTCGAGTTCGAGCGTGCCGACGAGCAGGGGGGTGATGGCGGTCTTCATGCGGGCAGTGTGGCACGGCCGAAATCGCCGCTTTCCGAACCCTTCGGTGGAGGAGGGCGGCTGAACTCCTCGCCGGTGGCGGAGGACGTGGCCATGCCGTGGCCCATGCCGTGGCGGGCGGACCCGGGCGCTGTCAGTGGCCGGTGGGAGGATCACCGGCATGGTCCTCGTACGCACTACTCCGCCGCGGCCTGTGGACGTGACCGCGGTCTTTCCCGAGCTGGCTCCGTTGGCACGTCCCGTGATCCGGCTGCATCCCCGCGCCGGATCGCCCTCGGTGGAGGACAGCTCGGTCGGCGGGCCGTTGCTGTGGCCGGCGGCGGAGCCGTGGCCGCACTGCGAGGGCTCGCACCAGGACGGCGGGTTCCGCCGGCCGCTGGCGGAAGTGCGGCTCGACCGGCGCGTACGGGCCCGGCTGCACCGTGATCCCCACGGCCCCGGGCTCACGCCCGAGGAAGAGGCGGTCAGGGCGCGCAACGCCGCGGTGGCCGGGGAGCGGCACGACGCCGGTTCTCCCCGGCCCGCGGAGTGCCCGGTCCCCCTGCTGCCCGTGGCCCAGCTGTACGTGCGTGACATACCCCTGCTGCGGCCGCCCGGCGGCGCCGACCTGCTCCAGGTCCTCTGGTGCCCCTACGACCACGACCCGGACCACAAGCCGTCGACCGCCCTGTTCTGGCGCTCCGCCGCCGAGGTCGGCGACGTCCTCGGCACGCCGCCGGAGCCGTACGAGGCGGAGTACCCGGGCTATGTGCCGGAGCCGTGCCTGCTGGCGCCGGAAGCGATCAGCGAGTACCCCAACAGCCTGGATCTGAGCCCGGAGTCGCAGCAGGCGCTGGAGGACTGGGGCAGATGGCAGGCCGCCGACGCCGGCGTGGACGACTCGTACGCGGAATATCCGCCGGAGTTCTACAACGGTGAGCTGGCCAACGCACCCGGCTGGAAGGTCGGCGGCTGGCCCCCGTGGGGCCGCACCGACCCGAATCCCCGGTTCTGCGCCGTCTGCGACGTCCGGATGGTCCCCCTGCTGACCGTCGCCTCCTTCGAATGGGACGGTGGTACGCACGGCTGGGTGCCGTACGAGGACCGGGCCGCCGCGTCCGCCGCCGGCCATGTCGTGGGCCTGGACCCCGCGCAGCCGACCGGGGTCGAAGTCGGCAGTACCGACAACCTCCAGCTCTACGTATGCCCGGCGGATCCGGAGCATCCGCACACCGATCTGGTCCAGTGAGCCACCGGGGCCTCCTGCTGCGTGGGTCCGGTCCCGGTCCCGGTCCTGGTCCCCGTTCCGGCCCTGGTCCCAGTTCCGGTTCCGGGGGTGATCCGTAGAATCCCCGGCATGGGCAACTTCTCCTGAGCGGACGAGCGCGGTCCGGCCTCCGCCCGGCAGGTGCCGGGCGTCGTCAGCGTGCTCGCACGCCACCATCAGGAGACACGTTCCCATGCATCATCAGATCCCCGCCTCCGCCTGCCCCGAGCTGGACGAACGCATCGCCCGGCTGCGGCGGCTCGCCCGGTCCGAACCCCGCCTCGAAGGCGTCCTCCTCTACGGGTCCTGGACCCTGGGCGAGGCCGACGCGCACTCCGACATCGAGGCCTACCTCTACGTCCGGGACCAGTACGCCGACGACTTCGACGGCCCCGCCTTTCTGGCGCGCCTCGCGCCCCTCGAACTCGCCTACACCAACATGTACGGCGTCCTCGCCGTCGTCTTCGACGACCTCATGCGCGGCGAGTTCCACATCGTCGCCGCCGGCCCCGGCATCGGCGAAGTCCCCTCCTGGGAGGGGATGGTGCACCTGCCCCGGCCCGACGACGCCGTCCTGCTGGACCGCACCGGACGGCTGACCCGGGCCGCCCGGCAACTGGCGGACTTCCGGCCGCCCGAACCCGTCACCACGGCCCGGCAGATCACCGACGAACTGGCCAACTGGACCCTGATGCTCGCGCACGTCCTGGCCCGCGGCGAGACCGCTCGCGCCCACGCCCTGCTGCACACCGTCGTCGCCCCCCAGCAGCTCCGGCTCTGCCGGCTCCTGCGTGACAGCACCGCCCACTGGCTCACCCCCAGCCGGGCGCTGGAACAGGACCTGCCCGCCGCCGACCGCGACCGCTACCGCTCCACCACCGCCGCAGCGCACGAGGCGGAGGTGCGCACCGCGGCCCGCGACAGCTGGCGCTGGAGCCGGGAGCTGGCCGCCGAAGCGGCCGACCGCTGGGCCGTCCGGCTGCCGTACGAACTGCACGAGCGGATCGCCGTCCTCCTGGACGGCCCCCGCTGACCCCGTACGGTCCCGGGGCCCCCGACCCTCCGGCCGCTCGAACCGTGGGCGGGTGAAACCGCGTCCCTCCGGGAGTCCCGTGGAACCGACCCGACCTCCCGGAGGGAACCGCCATGACCGGCACGGCAGCCCGACACCTCTATCTGACCCGGCACGGTGAGGCGTCGCCGGACGAGAGCGAGCTGACCGACGCGGGGCGGCGGCAGGCCCGGCTCCTGGGGGAGCGGCTCGGCGGGATTCCGCTGACGGCGATCCATCACGGGCCGCTCGCCCGTGCCGGGCAGACGGCGCGGCTGATCGGTGAGCGGTTCGACGGCGTGCCGCTGCGGTGCTCCGAGGAGGCCGGGGACTATGTGCCGTACGTGCCGCCGCGCGAGGAGCTGCCGTCCGAGGCGGCCGACGACTGGACGGCGTTCCTGGACCGGTTCACGGCCGAGGAACGCGCGGCGGGGCCCCGGCTCGCGGCGGCGGCGCTCGCGCGCTTCACCGGTCCCGTCGCCGGGGACGAGCCCCGGCACGAACTGCTCGTCACCCACAATTTCCTCACCGGCTGGCTCGTGCGGGCCGCGCTCGGTGCGCCGGCGTGGCGGTGGCTGGGCATCAACCACGCCAACGCGGGCCTGACCGTCATCCGTTACGCGCCCGACCGCCCGCCGGCCGTCCTCCTCTTCAACGACACCGGTCACCTGCCTGCCGAGATCCGCTGGACCGGCTGTCCGCCGGAGCTCCGCATCTGAGACGGAGGGCCGCCTCCAGGCGGGCGATGTCCTCGGCGTCCTTGGGCCGCCGGGGCCGGGAAGGGTCCCAGACGGGCGTCATGCGCTTGATCTCGATCTGGGCCCGCGGGCTGACGACCGCGCACCGCAGGTCCCCGATGCGGCCCGGCCCGGCATCGAGCATCCCCTCGGGCCACGGCGCACCGGCCCAGGGCCCTCCGGCGACGACCACGGCCCCGGTCGCGTCCCGGTCCACGAGCGTGAAGCTGCTCTCCAGCCCGTCCTTGACGAAGTCGAGCTGGAGGTCGGGCGGCGACCCCGGAACCGGCCGATGGCCGCGCCGGAGCAGCTCGTCCGCCAGGGCACGGGCATCGCCCGCCCGGGCGAACCAGTCGATGTCCCCGTGGTCCCGCGTGATCTCACCGAGGAAGAAGTCCATGGCCCATCCGCCGCGGAGCCACAGCGGGACCCCGACGGCCTCGGAGACCTCCACGGCCTCGGCGATCAGGCGGAGCTGCCGATCGGCGCGTCCCGCGTCCATGTTCCTAGCGCTTCGCCGAGCCCGCCCGCACCGAGCGGATCACGCCCGCCGCGGCGATCAGGAAGCCGACGCCCATCAGCATGCACAGCGACCAGGCGATGGACGGCAACGGGTGGGTGCCGAGGAAGAGGGGGGCCATGGTGGCGAGGGTGGACAGCGCGCCGACGAAGAAGACGATCGCGCCGATCCGGACCAGCCGGTCGCCCGCGCCAGGAGGTGTAGTACTCACCACGCCAGGGTAAGTCCCGGCGGCGGCGAACCGTTGTTCGGTCACCGGCGTACGGAGTAGGCGCCGTTTCCGGACAGAGTCCGGATGACCAGGCTTGACGAGGGGTACCCCCCCTGTGGAGGCTGCTGCCAGCAGGGGACAGCACCACCACTGGATAGCCTGACCTGCTGAGGCTTTGTTCCGGCATACGGGTTGAGATGGGGTGCGTGCTTTGCCGACTGGCAAGGTCAAATGGTTCAACGGCGAGAAGGGCTTCGGTTTCCTCTCCCGCGACGACGGCGGAGATGTCTTCGTGCACTCCTCCGTGCTGCCCGACGGCGTGGACGTCCTCAAGCCGGGCCAGCGCGTCGAGTTCGGCGTTGTCGCAGGTCAGCGTGGAGACCAGGCGCTCTCGGTGACGGTTTTGGACCCGACCCCCTCCGTCGCGGCCGCACAGCGCCGCAAGCCGGACGAGCTCGCGTCCATCGTCCAGGACCTGACCACCCTGCTGGAGAACATCACGCCGATGCTGGAGCGTGGCCGGTACCCCGACAAGGCGGCCGGCAAGAAGATCGGCGGGCTGCTGCGCGCGGTGGCCGACCAGCTCGACGTCTGACCGGCCACGCGCGGGCCGCCGGACCCGGCCCCGGCGCGGTGGCCGGGATCAGACGAACGTCAGTGCGTCCGGGCCGAGGGGCGGTACGAGTCCCTCGGCCGCGGCGCGGGTCAGCAGGCCGCGGATCGCCGCGTAGCCGTCCTCGCCGAGGTCCGCGGTGAATTCGTTGACGTACAGGCCGATGTGCTGGTCCGCCACGGCCGGATCCATCTCCTGGGCGTGCTCCAGCACGTAGGGGCGGGACGCCTCCGGGTCGTCCCAGGCCGCCCGGACCGAGGCGCGTACCGACTCGGCGAGCAGCTTCAGGGTCTCCGGGCCCAGGGAGCGCTTGGCGATGATCGCGCCCAGCGGGATCGGCAGCCCGGTCGTGTCCTCCCAGTGGCGGCCCATGTCGGCGAGGTTGTGCAGCCCGTAGTTCTGGTACGTGAACCGGGCCTCGTGGATGACGAGACCGGCGTCCACCTTCCCGTCCCGCACCGCGGGCATGATCTCGTCGAACGGCATGACGACGATCTCGCCGACCCCGCCCGGCACCACCTCGGCCGCCCAGAGGCGGAACAGCAGGTAGGCGGTGGAGCGCTCGCTCGGTACGGCGATGGTGCGGCCCGTCAGGTCCGTGCCCGGCTCCCTCGTGAGGACGAGCGGGCCGCAGCCCCGGCCCAGCGCCCCGCCGCACGGCAGCAGCGCGTACTCGTCGAGGACGTACGGCAGCACCGCGTACGACACCTTGAGGACGTCCAGCTCGCCGCGCTCGGCCATGCCGTTGGTGAGGTCGATGTCCGCGAAGGTGACATCGAGGGCGGGCGCGTCGGGGATCCGGCCGTGTGCCCAGGCGTCGAAGACGAACGTGTCGTTCGGGCACGGGGAGTAGGCGATCCGCAGCGGCTCGGCCGGGGCGGACGCAGGGTCAGGCGTCGTGGTGGTCATGGCTGGTCCAACCTTCCAGTACGGGGGCGAGCTTCCCGAACGCGGTGGCGAGCGCGGCCAGGGCGTCGCCGATGCGCCAGGCGTCCCGGTCGCGCGGGCCGACGGCGTTCGACACGGCCCTGATCTCCAGGACGGGCACGCCGACGGCCCCGGCGGCCTCCGCGACCCCGAAGCCCTCCATGGCCTCGGCGGCTGCCGCCGGGTGCGCGGTGAGCAGGGCGGCGGTGCGTCCGGCGCTGCCGGTCACGGTGGAGACGGTGAGCACGTCGCCGATGACCGCGCCGGTGGCGTCGGCCGCGGCCCGTACCAGCGACCGGGGCGGGATGTGCCGGTCGCGCCCGAAGCCCAGGCCGGTGACGGGCACGAAGCCCTCGGGCGTCTCGGCGCCCAGGTCGGCGGCGACGACACGGCGGGCCACCACGAGGGAGCCGACCGGCGCGGCCCCGGCGAACCCGCCGCCGATGCCGGCCGAGACCACCAGGCCGTACGGGTCCGATCCGTCGTGGGACACCAGCGCGAAGGCCGTCGCGGCCGCCGCGGCAGCCGGGCCCACACCGCCCGCCACGACGTCGAAGGGCCCCGCGCGGTGGATCTCCGCACCGGGCACCCGGCGGACCGGGACCGGCGCTCCGGAGGGGTCTTCGAACGTGCGCGTGACCGCGTCCCGTTCCGCGGGGACGGCGGTCACGACAAGCACACGCACGGGTGGACCCTCCTAGGGCCGCGAGGAGGTCGGGCGGTCAGCAAACGGTCAGGAGGACTTCTTCAGTTCGAAGTGCCAGACGCCGACCAGCTGCTTGTCCTTGGTCTCCACGATGGAGATCTGGGTCTTGTCCGAGGTCTCGCCGGTCTGGCTGGAGAAGAACGCGCTGCCCGGGATGGACCGGTAGGTCTTCGTGTACGGCTCCTGCTCGGCCTGCTGGCCGTTGATGAACAGGGTCCAGCCGTTGTCCGCGATCTCGGGGTCGACGCCGAAGCGGACCTTGTCGTCCATCGCGACCTCGACGGACTTCTCCGCCTTCTCGTTGAGGCAGCGCTGGTAGTCGGACTTCTTGAGGGCCTTGCCGTCGTTGTAGCAGGCCGCCTCGGAGCTCACCGAGTTGCCGCCGACCGTTACGGTCGCGAGCGGCGTCGGCTTGTCGCAGGCGGAGAGGACGAGGAGTCCCGCGGACACGGCACCAAGAGCGACGCCGATTCGACGGCCCTTACCGGAGAAGAACGCAACGGTCATGGGCCGAAGGCTATCGGTCGCTCCGACTTACGCCACGCGGGGGTGCGGCGATCCGCGTCGTGCGGCGCCCGCCAGACCCCGTACGGACGCTGCGGCGCCGAGGGCGAGGAGGCCCGCGGCGACCGACATGCCCAGTACGCCGTTGAGGGGCAGGGCGATGCCGATTCCGCCGCCGACCACCCAGGCCATCTGGAGCGCCGTCTCGGAGCGGGCGAACGCGGAGGCCCGCACCTCCTCCGGTACGTCGCGCTGGATCATCGCGTCCAGCGAGAGCTTCGACAGCGCCAGGGTGAAGCCCGCGACGGCGCTGAGCAGGGCGACCGTCACCGTGCCGAAGAGGAGCGCGGCGAGCACCGCGGCCCCCAGCGCCAGGGCCAGCACCGCCACGACGATCGCCTCGGGGGCGCGGGCCCGGAGCCAGGAGCCGACCGCCGTACCGATCGCGTTCCCGGCCCCGGCGGCGACGCCGACGATGCCGAGCGAGACGACGGCGCTCTGCCCGGGGAACGGCTGCTCGCGCAGCAGAAAGGCCAGGAAGAAGATCAGGAAGCCGGAGAGCGCGCGGTGCGCGGCGTTGGCCTGGAGGCCGTTGAGCACGGACGGGCCCACGGAGCGCAGCCCGGGACGCTTCTCGCCGTTGCGCCCGCCCCGCCGGGTGCCCGGCCGCCCGGAGACCGCCGCCCCGTGCGCCGGGACCAGCCGGGCCCGCCGCTCGCCCTTCGCGGAGTCGACCTTGCCCGGCAGCGTGAAGGCGAGCACCGTCCCGCAGAGGAAGATCGCGCACGCCCCGTACAGCGGCCAGGCGGACCCGACGGTCTGGAGCCCGGCCCCGATCGGCGCGGCGATCCCGGTCGCCAGGAGCCCGGCCAGGGTCACCCGGGAGTTCGCCTTCACCAGCGAGAAGCGCGGCGGCAGCAGGCGCGGCACGACGGCACTGCGCACCACCCCGTACGCCTTCGAGCAGACCAGGACGCCCAGCGCGGCCGGGTACAGCTCCAGGCCGCCGGTGGCCACCGCGGCCGAGAGGGCGACCGCGAGCACCGCACGGGCCAGCATCGACGCGGCCATCGCGGCGCGGCGGCCGTGCGGCAGCCGGTCCAGGAGCGGGCCGATCACCGGGGCGAGAAGGGTGAACGGCGCCATCGTCACGGCGAGATAGAGGGCGACCCGGCCGCGCGCCTCGTCGGTCGGTACGGAGAAGAAGACCGTCGAGGCGAGCGCGACCGTGATCATCACGTCGCCCGCGCCGTTCACGGCGTGCAGCTCGATCAGCTTGCCGAGGCCGGACTCCCCGGCGCCGTGGGCGTGCGTCGCCCTGCGGATGCTCCGGGCGGTGCCGGTGAACGGGGCACGCAGGGCACGTCCGACCGCCCGGCCCGTCCTGCGGAGCGGTCCGGGGTCCTGGTGCGACCTGGCGGCAGCCACTTCGCCATAGTGCCCCAGGGGCGGAGGCGGCGTCCGGGCTTCGGTACGGGCGCGCGGCGCACTCCGCCCTGTCGGGCCAGTACCGGGAGGGACGGGGCCGGCAGGGCCGGGCCGGGCAGGGTCGGTGACCGGGGCGGCACGGTGCCGGTGAGGCGTTCCCGTACGGCCGGTCTTGTACGGCACGTCCGGGATGCGACACCGGATACGGCCTTGTTTGGGACGGGCAGGTGGGCGGGGCGCGGCGGAGAGGGTAGCGTGCGTAGCGCGCCACCGGCGATTGTTCTCGGCCGCGCGCCTCTCGGCGATCCCGCAGAATGGGTTGCGAAAGGTGTGCCCGAGGCAGGCAGCAACGGGTGTGGACGTCGACGCGGCCCCCAGGTCCGCTCCGCCCGCGTCCGTCACGGCCGAAACCGATGGATGTGCTGGCGGCGCTCGTGAGACTGGCGTAGGAGAGAAGCGAGACCTGTGAGTGCTGCGACGACGCGAAGCCGTACGGCCCGTACCCCCGTTCCCGACCGTCTGTGCGCCGAGGCGGTAGACCTGGCCCGGGCTGCCGCCGAGGAGGCCGCCGCCCCCGGGATCGTGGGTGAGCATGTCGCCGCGGTCTCCGAGGGGGACCGGGTCGTCACGCACTTCTTCGAGTGCCAGGAGCCCGGCTACCGGGGCTGGCGCTGGGCGGTGACCGTGGCCCGGGCCTCCCGTGCCAAGTACGTGACCATCGACGAAACGGTGCTGCTCCCCGGCAGCGACGCCCTGCTCGCCCCCGAGTGGGTGCCGTGGAGCGAGCGGCTGCGCCCCGGCGACATGGGCCCCGGCGACCTGCTGCCCACCGAGGCGGACGACATCCGCCTGGAGCCCGGCTACACCGGCGAGGACGAGCCGCCGCCGAACTCCGTGGTCCCCGAGGTCTCCCACGAGCTGGCCGAGCGGGTCGACGCGGAGGACGCGGAGCTGACCACGCGACCCGCCACGGCCGGCCGTGGCTCGATCGCGGCGGTCGCGGACGAGCTCGGCATGCGGCGGGCCCGGGTGCTGTCCCGGTACGGGCTGCACACGGCGGCCGACCGGTGGGACGAGGAGTTCGGCGCCAGGACACCGATGGCCCAGGCGGCCCCGGCCTCCTGCGTCTCCTGCGCCTTCCTGGTGCCGCTGGCCGGTTCGCTCCGGCAGGCGTTCGGGGTCTGCGCCAACGAGTTCGGTCCGGCCGACGGGCGGGTCGTCTCGCTCTCGTACGGGTGCGGCGGGCACTCGGAGGCGGCGGTGATGCCGAAGCCGCCGAAGCCGGTGCCGCACGCGCTGGACACCATGCAGGTGGACGAGTACCCGCTGCGTCCGGCCCGCGACTCCGGCTCGGTCCCGGCGGAGGCCGACGCGCCCACCGAGGACCTCGGGCACTCGTAGGGACTTCGCAGGGCACTCGTAACGGCTCCGCGTGCGCTCCTCGGGGCGCCGCGGGGAGCCGTTCGGGGCGGTTCCCGGGTGGTTTCGCGCGGCGCCGCGTGGTTCCCTCCCGGGCGTCACGCGAGCGGCGCCGCAGAGTTTCTTCCCGGCCGGTTTCGAGCCGGGTGCCGCGGGGCGTCCTCCCGGCCGGTTCCGCGCGGGGCCGCAGGGTTTGTCCCTGGCCGGCTTCGCGTCGGCCCCGGGGGTCTTCCCGGCCTGATCCCGTGCGCCGGACCGTGCCGCGCACTTTGGGGTGCTGCGTTCTCCCTGGTGCTTCCGGGCGCGGCGGGCCCGGCCGCGTCCTCCCGGACGGTCCCGTGCACGGCGCTGCCCGGCGCTCTTCCGGCCGGTTTCGGGTACGGCGCCTCGGCCGCGTTCTTCCGGCCGGTCCCGCGCGCGGCGCCGGGTGACCGCCCGAACCGGTCGATGCGCTGTCCTGTGGCCACGCCCCGCGCGAGGACCCGGTACCTTCGGGCGCACACTGGGCCGCGTGGGCGGCACGTGAGCCGGAGACCGGAAAGAGCGGAGCGGAGCGTGGGCATGATTGCGACCGAGGGGGCCGACCCGTTCGGGACCGCGCGACTGCGGCGCGGGGTGCTCGACGCCTGGGGCGCCGGTCCCGCCCGGTTCCGCGAGGACGCCAACGCCGAGGAGGATCTGGCGCTCGGCGGCTACCGCGACCGCCTGGTCGTCGAGCTGGCCCAGAACGCCGCCGACGCCGCCGCCCGCGCCGGTGTCCCCGGCCGCCTCCGCCTCACCCTGCACCCGGCCGGCCCCGACACCCCCGCGCTCCTCGCCGCCGCCAACACCGGGGCACCGCTGGACGCCACCGGCGTCGAGTCGCTCTCCACGCTCCGCGCCTCCGCCAAGCGGGAGGGGCACGAGGGCGCGGTCGGCCGGTTCGGCGTCGGCTTCGCCGCGGTCCTCGCGGTGAGCGACGAGCCCGCCGTGATCGGACGGCACGGCGGCGTCCGCTGGTCCCTCGCCGAGGCCCGCGACCTCGCCGCCCGGACCGCCGTCGCCAGCCCCGGGCTCGGCGACGAGCTGCGCCGCCGCGACGGCCACGTACCGCTGCTCCGGCTCCCGCTGCCCGCCGAGGGCACCGCGCCGGACGGCTACGACACCGTCGTCGTCCTCCCGCTGCGCGACGGCGGCGCCGAGGACCTGGTGGACCGGCTGCTCGCCGCGGTCGACGACGCCCTGCTGCTCACCCTGCGCGGCCTCGACGAGATCGTGATCGAGACCCCGGAGACCGTACGCACCCTGCGCCGCACCGAGCACGGCCCGTACACCCACGTCGAGGACTCCGCGCACGGCACGAACCGCTGGCGCACCGTCACCCACCACGGCCCCGTCGAGCCCGCGCTGCTCGCCGACCGCCCCCGCGAGGAGCGGCTGCGCCCGCACTGGTCGGTCACCTGGGCGGTCCCGGTGGACGCGGAGGGCGCCCCGGTCCGCCCCCGCACCCTTCCCGTCGTCCACGCGCCGACCCCCACCGACGAGCCCCTCGGCATCCCCGCGCTGCTCATCGCCTCACTGCCGCTGGACACCGCCCGCCGCCACTTCGCCCCGGGACCGCTCACCGACTTCCTGGTGCAGCGCGCCGCCGACGCGTACGGCGAACTGCTCGCCGCCTGGCGGCCGGTGTCCGTCGCGACCGTCGACCTCGTGCCCGGCCCGCTCGGCACCGGCGAACTGGACGGGCTGCTGCGCGCCGCGATCCTGGAGCGGCTGCCGCGTATCGCGTTCCTGGCCCCCGCCGCCCCGCGCGACACCGCCGCCGGGGAGGCCGGGCCCGGCTACGGCTGGGAGGACGTGCCGGCCGGTGACCTCCTCGCCGAGGAGGACACCGGGGCGCTGCGCCCCGTCGAGGCCGAGCTGCTGGAGGGCGTCGGCGCCGGGACCGTACAGGTGCTCGCCGAGGTGCTGCCGTGCCTGCTGCCCGCCGGTCTGGAGCGCCGCAGCGAACTGCGCACCCTGAGGATCGCCCGGGTGCCGCTGACCGAGGCGATCGACCGGCTCGCCGGACTGGAGCGCGAGCCCGGCTGGTGGCGGCGGCTCTACGACAGCCTGTCCGGCATCGACCCGGACCGCCTCTCCGGACTGCCCGTGCCGCTGGCCGGGACGCCGGGGGCGGAGCCGGAGGGGCCGGGGACCGACGGGCCGGGCGCCCCGGCCCTGCCCCGCACCACCATCGGGCCGCGCCAGGTCCTCCTCCCGCTCCCCGACGCCCTCACCGGACCGGTCCTGGAACGGCTCGCCCGGCTCGGACTCAAGGTCGCCCACCCGGCCGCAGCCCATCCGCTGCTGGAGAAGCTGGGCGCCCTGCCCGCCACCCCGCGCGCCGTGCTGACGACCCCGCAGGTACGGGCCGCCGTCGCCGGATCGCTGGACGCGGGCGAGATCTGGGACGAGGACGCGCTGGACGCCGACGAGCTCGCCGAGACCGTCCTCACCCTGGTGCGGGACGCCGAGCTGGCCCCCGGCGACGAACCCTGGCTGGGCGCGCTCGCCCTCCCCGACGAGGACGGCGAACCGGCCCCCGCCGGTGAACTCGTCCTCCCCGACAGCCCCTTCGCCGCCGTCATGCGCGAGGGCGAACTGGCCCTGGTCGACCAGGAGCTGGCCGACCGCTGGGGCGAGCAGCCCCTCACCGCCTGCGGAGTGCTCGCCACCTTCGCCCTCGTCCGCGCCACCGACGTGGTCCTCGACCCGGACGAACTCGAACCCCGCGACGGCGACTTCGCCGAACCCGACGACGCCGGGCTGCTGGACGCCGTCGACGTGTGGTGCGAGGACGTCCTGGACCGTCTCCCCGACAGCCCCGTACCGCCGGTCGCCACCGAGATCGTCGCCGTCCGCGACCTCGACCTGGTCGCCGACGACGCCTGGCCGCAGGCGCTCGCCCTGCTCGCCCGGCCGCCGCTGCGCGACGCGCTGACCCAGCCGGTGCGGGTACTGCTCCCGGACGGCACCACGCAGTCCGTCCGCCCGTACACCGCCTGGTGGCTGCGCGACCACCCGGTGCTCGACGGCCGCCGCCCCGCCGGGCTGCGCGCCGCGGGCGGCGACCCGCGGCTGTCCGGGCTGTACGACGCGGCCGACGCGACCGGCTTCGACGACGCGCAGGTGCTGCGCGCCCTCGGCGTACGGACGTCGGTCGCCGCGCTGCTCGACGAGCCGGGCGGGGCCGCCGAACTCCTCGGGCGGCTCGCGGAACCGGAGCGGCCGGTCGACCCCGTACAGCTGCACTCGCTGTACACGGCGCTGGCGGATCTGGACCCGGAGCAGGTCACGCTGCCGGACGAGCTGCGGGCCGTGGTCGACGGCGAGGTACGGGTGGTGGACGCGGCGGACGCGGTGATCGCGGACGCCCCCGACCTGCTGCCGCTCACCGCCGGGATGCCGCTGCTGCCGGTCGCCCCGGCCCGCGCGGCGGAGCTGGCCGAGCTGCTCCAGGTGCGGCGGCTCGGCGAGAGCGTCGTGGCGGAGGTGACGACGGAGGGCGAGGAGCACCGCGTACCGGCGTCGGTGCGGGCGCTGCTCGGCGCGGGCACGCCGGAGGTGTACGTGGAGCACGGCGAGCTGCGCGCGGGCGGTGCCGAGCTGGACTGGCGGCGGACGCCCGACGGCACGGTGCACGCCGCGACACTGGAGGGCGTGGCGGCGGGGCTGGCCTGGGCGGCGGGGCAGTGGCCGCGGCGCTTCGAGGTCGCGGCGCTGCTGGAGGACCCCTCCCGTACGGCGGAGCTGGCCCGGGACCGCTGGTTCGACTGAGGCGGGGGCGGGGCCGGAAGAGCGGTCGGGGCCGGGGCGGGCCGCCCGCCGCCCCGGCCCCGCCTGCGGCGACACCTGTGATCTTCGCAATAAATCCGCAATTGGCGCACAACCCTTCACGTTTGTCGATGGTCTGGGTCTGTGAGGTCATCCAGACCTCGCAGACGATCTTGGTCCTGCGGAGGCGCGCTCGCCCCGCCGGACCGTCTCCAACGTGGGGAATGAACATGCGTATTCGTGCCACTGTGGCCGCCGTCAGCGGCGCCCTGGCCCTCTCCGCCCTCGTCGTTCCGTCCGCCGCGCAGGCCGACGACGCGCACCGCGCGACCGGCTCCGTCGCCGATGTCGCGCGTGCCGCCGAGGCCGGCTCCGCCGCGAAGTCCGGCGCCCGCTCCCTCGCCGCCACGAACAACGTGGGCGAGCTGAACCTCACCTTCTCGAAGGCCAAGGTCAACGGCGGCAAGGCGATCGCCGTCGGCACCTCCGCCACGAAGAAGGTGGCGACCTCGTTCACGGTGACGCACGCCGCGGACGTGGACATCTTCGCCCCGGACTTCGTGATGGACGTGTCGCTCTACCGCGGTTCGTTCGACAACCCGACGAACGAGCTGTACTCCGACATCGCGCCGACCTGCAAGAAGGTCTCCGCGACGGTCGCCAACTGCACCAGCCGGATCGCGGTCTCGCCGGTCTACGACCTGTACGGCAACAGCGACGCCACCACCTGGAAGGTCAGCGGCGTCGCCGTCGACTTCAACGGCCAGGACCCGAACAACGCCGACCCGTCCCAGATCGGCTGGGCCCTCCAGGACGGGCTGGGCACCAGCAAGCTCCAGCGCTTCTCGAAGCTGACCGTCAACGCCGCCCCGGAGCCGGTGAAGAAGGGCAAGACCCTCACCGTCACCGGCAAGCTCTCCCGGGCCAACTGGGACGACCTGAAGTACCACGGCTACGCGACCCAGTCGGTGAAGCTCCAGTTCCGCAAGAAGGGCAGCTCCACCTACACCACCGTCAAGACCATCAAGAGCAGCAGCACCGGTGCGCTGAAGACCACGGTCAAGGCCTCGGTCGACGGCTACTGGCGCTACAGCTTCGCGGGCACGGCGACCACCCCGGCGGTCAGCGCCGCGGGTGACTTCGTCGACGTGAAGTGAACGGCGCGAAGCGAACGGCATGAAGTGAACGGCGCGAAGCGAGCGGCATGAAGTGAACGCCGTGAAGAGAACGCCGTGAAGCGACGAAGGGCGGTCCCCTGCCGGGGGACCGCCCTTCACCTGTCCTGTGCGGGAATCACCCCCGCGACTACGACGGGAAGCGCCGCCCGACCAGCCGCCAGGCGTACTCCAGCGCGGCCGACGCCACCACCGCGATCCCCACCGCGGTCAACGGCATCGTGGCGCCCACCAGCTTCAGCGCGAAGAACTCCTGGAGCCACGGCACCACCAGCACCACCAGGAACGCCAGCCCCATCGACAGCACCAGGCCGACCCGCCACCAGGTGTACGGCCGGGCGATGATCGCCAGCACCCACATCGAGACCAGGAACAGCGTGAGCGTGGCCGCGCTGGTCTCGGCGTCGAGGGCGTTCGGGCCGGTGTAGTAGTGGCGGGCGATCAGGTACGTCGCGAAGGTCGCGACGGCCGCGATGACGCCGGACGGGATCGCGTACCGCATGACCCGGCGCACGAAGTGCGGGTGGGCGCGTTCCGTGTTGGGCGCGAGGGCCAGGAAGAACGCCGGTACGCCGATGGTCAGCGTGGACAGCAGGGTCAGGTGGCGCGGCAGGAACGGGTAGTCGACCTGGGAGCAGACCACCAGGATCGCCAGCAGTACCGAGTAGACGGTCTTGGTCAGGAAGAGGGTGGCGACCCGGGTGATGTTGCCGATCACCCGGCGGCCCTCGGCGACGACGGACGGCAGCGTCGCGAAGCTGTTGTTCAGCAGCACGATCTGGGCGACGGCCCGGGTCGCCTCGGAGCCCGAGCCCATGGAGACACCGATGTCGGCGTCCTTCAGCGCCAGTACGTCGTTGACGCCGTCGCCGGTCATCGCGACGGTGTGGCCGCGGGACTGGAGGGCGGCGACCATGTCGCGCTTCTGCTGCGGGGTGACCCGGCCGAAGACGGCGTTCTCCTCCACGGCGGTGGCCATGTCGTCCGGGTCGGTGGGCAGCCGGCGCGCGTCCAGAGTGTGCTCGGCGCCCTGCATGCCCAGCTTCGCGGCGACCGCGCCGACCGAGACCGCGTTGTCGCCGGAGATCACCTTGGCGGCCACCCGCTGGTCCGCGAAGTACGCCAGGGTCTCCTCGGCGTCCGGCCGCAGCCGCTGCTCCAGGACGACCAGGGCGGTCGGCACGGCTCCGGCGGCCACGTCCGGGCCGTCCAGCGGGCCCTGCGCGCGGGCCAGCAGCAGCACCCGCAGGCCCTGCTGGTTCAGCTGCTCGATCTCGCCGAGCGCCGGGTCCTGCTCGGGCAGCAGCACGTCGGGGGCGCCGAGCAGCCAGGCGGAATCGCCGGTGCCGGTCCCCTCGTCGAAGGCCGCGCCGCTGTACTTGCGGGCCGAGGAGAACGGCAGCGTCGCGGTGCACCGCCAGGACCCGGCGTCCGGGTAGGCGTCCACGATGGCCTGGAGACTGGCGTTCGGGCGGGGGTCGGAGGAGCCGAGCGCGCCGAGCACGCCGCCCACGTACTTCTCGTCGGCGCCGCCCAGCATCCGCACCTCGGTGACGTCCATGCCGCCCTCGGTGAGGGTGCCGGTCTTGTCCAGGCAGACGACGTCGACCCGGGCCAGCCCCTCGATGGCGGGCAGCTCCTGCACCAGGCACTGCTTGCGGCCGAGCCGGACCACGCCGATCGCGAAGGCGACGGAGGTCAGCAGCACCAGACCCTCGGGGATCATCGGGACGATGCCGCCGACGGTCCGGGCGATCGACTCCTTGACGTTGTTGTCCTTGACGACCAGCTGACTGATGACCAGGCCGAGCGCGGTCGGCACCATCATCCAGGTGACGTACTTGAGGATCGTGGAGATGCCGGTGCGGAGCTCGGACTGGACGAGCGTGAAGCGGGACGCCTCCTCGGCGAGCTGGGCGGCGTAGGCCTCGCGGCCGACCTTGGTCGCGGTGAACGCGCCGCCGCCGGAGACGACGAAGCTGCCGGACATGACCGGGTCGCCGGGGCGCTTCAGCACCGGGTCGGCCTCGCCGGTGAGCAGCGATTCGTCGATCTCCAGCCCGTCGGCCTCGGCGACCGTGCCGTCCACCACGGCCTTGTCCCCGGGGCCCAGCTCGATGAGGTCCCCGAGGACGATCTCGGAGGTGGAGATCTCGGCCGCGACCCCGTCCCGCCGCACCGTGGGCTTCGCCTCGCCGATGACCGCGAGGGAGTCCAGGGTCTTCTTGGCCCGCCACTCCTGGAAGATGCCGATGCCGGTGTTCGCGATGATCACGAAGCCGAAGAGGCTGTCCTGGAACGGCGCGACGAACAGCATGACGAGCCAGAGCACGCCGATGATCAGGTTGAACCGGGTGAAGACGTTGGCCCGGACGATCTCGCGCAGCGAGCGGGACGAGCGGACGGGTACGTCGTTGACCTCGCCGCGGGCGATCCGCTCCGCGACCTCCGCCGGGGTCAGCCCGCGGGGGTCCACCACCGGAACGGGCAGTTCCACCGGGTGGACCGGGTCCAGTTCGGCCCCGGCGTCGATCGTGGCCGGGCCGGGGAGGCCGGTGGGCCCCGTTATGCCCGGGGTCTGTTCATCGGAGGGATTGGATGCCCGCTGCGTCATGGTTTCGACGGTACGGGCAGATGGCCCGGTTCACCCACCGACCGGTCCGAAGATCAGACCGGCGGAGGACGGCAGACGGGGGTGAATGGTCCTGTGGGGGTACGCGGGACCCGTTGCCCGGGTAGTAGACGCCCGCAGGGAAACGGCGTACGCACCCTCAGGAGGCCGGAAGGAGCCGGGTCGGAAGGGGGCGGGGCCGGAAAGGGCCAGGCCAGGAGGTCAGGAGGCGGCGCTTTCGGCGGTGGTCCCCGGAGTGGCGCCCCCGGCGCCTCCGGCCGCTGCCGCCCGCTTGATCGCCGCGTCGCGCTTGCGCACGTACCAGATGCCGATCAGTCCGAGCCCCGCACCGGCCAGGCACGTCCACACCCACCACAGGTGGCCGTGGTCGTCGAACCAGCGGTAGAAGGGGATCTGGACCAGGAAGAGGACGAACCAGAGGATCGTGCCGCCGGTGATGGTGGCGACGACGGGCCCCTCAAGGGGCTCGGGTGCCTCGTGCTTCGGTGTCCACTTCGCCATGGGCTCAGTGTATGGGGCCCCTGTTCGAGGCGTCCCCGAAGTCGTGCGCGGGGCCGCACGGAGGGTTCCGGGAGCCGCCGTGCGACTCCACCCGGCCGCTCCAAAACGTTATGAAGCCCTTCCGGTGCAGGTCATCGATGCTCTACGCGCGGAGATAGCGATCTTCGCCTCATGTATTCATACTGAATCTGCTTCATAATGACTTGATTTGTTCGTTAGATCGTCCAAATCTGACTCATTTCTCCCCAACTACGTACGACTGAGGTCATACATGTCCCCCTCGGCCACCGCTCCGGTCGACGCCCAGCAGCCGGCGGCTCCCCAGCCGCAGAACGGCCTGGACCGTTTCTTCAAGATCTCCGAGCGGGGGTCGTCGGTAGCCCGCGAGATCCGTGGCGGATTCGCGACGTTCTTCGCGATGGCGTACATCATCGTGCTGAACCCGATCATTCTCGGCAGCGCGAAGGACATGTACGGCCACCAGCTCGACAGCGGCCAGCTGGTCACCGCGACCGTGCTGACCGCCGCGTTCTCCACCCTCCTGATGGGTGTCATCGGCAATGTGCCGATCGCCCTGGCGGCCGGTCTCGGCGTCAACACCGTTGTCGCCCTCCAGCTCGCCCCCCGGATGAGCTGGCCGGACGCGATGGGCATGGTGGTCCTCGCGGGCATCGTGGTCATGCTGCTGGTCGCGACCGGGCTCCGGGAGCGCGTGATGCACGCCGTGCCGACCTCGCTCCGCAAGGGCATCGCGATCGGCATCGGCCTCTTCATCCTGCTGATCGGCCTGGTCGACTCGGGCTTCGTCTCCCGCATCCCGGACATCGCCCACACCACCGTGCCGCTCCAGCTCGGCGGCGACGGTCACCTCAACGGCTGGCCGGTCCTGGTCTTCGTCCTCGGCGCGCTGCTCACCCTCGGGCTGATCGTCCGCAAGGTGCCGGGCGCGATCCTGATCTCCATCGTCGCGATGACGGTCGTCGCGGTGATCATCGACGCGGTCGCCGACCTGCCCGCCGGTTCGTGGGGCCTGACCGTCCCGCAGTGGCCGGGCAACCCGGTCGCCACGCCCGACTTCGGGCTGATCGGCCAGGCCAGCCTGTTCGGCGGCTTCAGCAAGGTGGGCGTGCTCACCGGCATCCTGTTCGTCTTCACCGTGCTGCTGTCCTGCTTCTTCGACGCGATGGGCACCATCCTCGGCGTCGGCGACGAGGCCAAGCTGACGGACGCCGACGGCAACTTCCCCGGCATCAACAAGGTGCTGTTCGTGGACGGCATCGCGGTCGCCGCGGGCGGCGGCTCCTCCTCCTCGGCCACCACCTGCTTCGTGGAGTCCACGGCGGGCGTCGGCGAGGGGGCCCGTACCGGCTTCGCCAGCATCGTGACGGGTCTGCTGTTCACCGCGGCGCTGTTCTTCACCCCGCTCGCGACGATGGTCCCCTCGCAGGCGGCCACCCCCGCGCTGCTGGCGGTGGGCTTCCTGATCATCTCGGGCTCGGTGCGGGACATCGACTGGAGCGACTACACGCTCGCCATCCCGGCCTTCCTCGCCATGCTGATGATGCCGTTCACCTACTCGATCACCAACGGCATCGGTATCGGCTTCATCTCCTTCTCCGTGCTGCGCGTGGTCGCCGGCCGCTGGCGCGAGGTGCCGATCCCGATGTACGTGGTCTCCGCGGTCTTCGTCTTCTACTACGCGATGCCCGCCCTCGGCCTCACGTGAGGCCCCCGGGGTCCTTGAGGCCCTCGGAGTCCCCGCAGTCCTCGGAGTCCCCGCGGCCCTCGGGGCCGTAGAACTTCTCCGTCTCGTCGACGGCCGCCTTGAAGCGTTCGTCGAAGTCGTCGCGAATGAGCGTCCGGACCACATAGTCCTGGACGCTCATTCCGCGTTTTGCGGCATGCTGCCGGAGCCGGTCGAGCAGCTCGCCGTCCACCCGCAGACTGAGCACAGTCGATCCCATGGCCAGCAGGGTTACGTTCCGCTGCGCGGTCCCGTGTCACTTTCCGGAGGTGACTCACTCGTTCGAGTGAGGGATTGGGCGAAGTGCCCCCCGCGCGTGTACCACGAATGGTCTTTAGGTTGAGTAATGAGTTACGCTAATGAACATGCCTGACCTGATCCACGACGGCGACAGTGCCGCCGCCGTGAGCTCCCTCCGCTCCGCCGTGATGCTGCTCAGCCGGCGCCTCAAGCACCAGCGCGTCGACGAGTCGCTGAGCCCCACCGAGATGTCGGTGCTCGGCACGCTCGCCAGGTGCGGCTCGGCCACCCCGGGCGAGCTGGCCCGCAAGGAGCACGTACAGCCTCCGTCGATGACCCGCATCGTCGCGCTGCTGGAGGCGAAGGGCTTGGTCAGACTGGAACCGCACCCCGATGACCGTCGCCAGAAGGTGGTCAGCCAGACCGAGCAGGCCGAGGCCATGCTCGAGGAGAGCCGCTCCAAGCGGAACGCCTGGCTGACCGCCCTCGCCGAGGGCCTGGACGAGGAGGAGTGGGAGACGCTTCGCAAGGCCGCACCCGTGCTGGAGAAGCTCGCCCACCTGTAGCGGGACGGGCGGCGCACCGGACCACAGCCGGCGCGCCGCCTGCCCGGCCGCATCCCGTCAGTCAGTGAAACCCAGCCGCCCGAGGAGGCGAACCCCTTTGAGTACGGGATCCGGAGCAGACTCCGCCCCCGCACCGACCTCCACCCACGAGAGCAAGCCCGGCGGGACCTTCTCGTCGCTGAAGATACGCAACTACCGCCTGTTCGCCACGGGCGCCGTGATCTCCAACACCGGTACCTGGATGGCCCGCATCACCCAGGACTGGCTCGTACTGAGCCTCACCGGCTCCGCCGCCGCGGTCGGTATCACCACGGCCCTCCAGTTCCTCCCGATGCTCCTGTTCGGCCTCTACGGCGGAGTCATCGCGGACCGCTTCCCGAAGCGGAAGCTCCTGCTCGTCAGCCAGGCGGCCCTCGGCCTGTGCGGTCTCGCGCTCGCCGCGCTCACGCTCTCCGGCGTGGTCCAGGTGTGGCACGTCTACCTGATCGCCTTCCTGCTCGGCGTGGTGACGGTCGTCGACAACCCGGCCCGCCAGTCCTTCGTCTCCGAGATGGTCGGCCCCGCCCAGCTGCGCAACGCGGTCAGCCTCAACTCGGCGAACTTCCAGTCCGCCCGCCTCATCGGCCCGGCCGTCGCCGGTGTCCTGATCACCACGGTCGGCAGCGGCTGGGCCTTCATGTTCAACGGCCTGTCCTTCGCCGCCCCGCTCGTCGGCCTGCTGATGATGCGGCCCGCCGAGTTCCACCGGACCACCGTCGTCCCGCGCGCCAAGGGCCAGCTGCGCGAGGGCCTGCGCTACGTCTCCGGCCGCCCCGAGCTGATCTGGCCGATCGTCCTGGTCGGCTTCGTCGGCACCTTCGGGTTCAACTTCCCGATCTGGCTCACCGCCTTCGCCGACGAGATCTTCCACGGCGGCGCCGGGATGTACTCCTTCTTCAACATCCTCATGGCCGCCGGATCCCTCGCCGGAGCCCTGCTCGCCGCCCGCCGCCGCTCCTCCCGGCTGCGGATGCTGGTGGCCGCGGGCACCGCCTTCGGGCTGCTGGAGATCATCGCCTCGATGGCCCCGGCCGTCTGGATCTTCGCGATCCTGCTGCTCCCGATCGGCATGATCGGCCTGACCACCAACATCAGCGCGAACACCAGCGTCCAGATGGCCGCCGACCCGGCCATGCGCGGCCGGGTCATGAGCCTGTACATGATGGTCTTCGCCGGTGGTACGCCGGTGGGCGCCCCGATCGTCGGCTGGATCAGCGACGCCTACGGAGTCCGTACGGGCATGGCCGTCGGCGGGGCGTTCTCGCTGCTGGCGGCACTCGGCGTCGGCCTGATGCTGGCCCGTGCCGGTGGTCTGCGGCTCCGGGTGGACCTTCGCCCCGGCCGCCCGCACGTCCGCTTCGTACCCCGCGAGGAGCTGGCCACCGCGGCCTGACGCCTTCCCGCCGCCCGCCGCCCTCCTCGCCCGTGGTGAGGGGGGCGGCGGCGCGTGTACGACCGATTCCGGGCGCTCGCGGAGCCGTACGCGCGCCCGGGGTGCCTGCCGGGAGTCCGTACGCGCGCGGGGCGCTCGTAAAGCCGTACGCGCGCGCCTCCGGGGCGCCCCCGGGCGGTGCGACACTCGGCGCATGAGCCGTCTCCGCCTCTTCGTCGCCGTGCTGCCGCCCGCTCCCGCCGTCGAGGAACTGCGCCGCGCCCTCGCCCCGCTGCACGCCCTGCCAGAGGCCGGGGGGCTCCGCTGGACCGGGGTGCCCGGCTGGCACTTCACGCTCGCCTTCCTCGGGCCCGTGGACGAGGAACTGCTGCCCGAGCTGAAGGAGCGCCTGGCCCGGGCCGCCCGCCGCACCGAGCCCTTCCCGCTGCGCCTCCACGGCGGCGGGAGGTTCGCAGACCGGGCCCTCTGGGCCGGGGCGGCCGGCTCGCTCGACATGCTCCGGCTCCTCGCCGAGCGCGCCGACGCCGCCGCCCGCCGCACCGGCATCCCGATGGACGAGCACCGCCGCTACACCCCACACCTCACCCTCGCCCGCAGCCGCCGCGCCGGGGCCGACCTGCGCCCCTGCGTCGAGGCGCTCGCGGCCTTCGAGGGCACCGCCTGGCAGGTCGACGAGATGGCCCTGGTCCGCAGCAACCTGCCGGACTCCGGGGTCCCCGGCGAGCGCCCCCGGTACGAGGTGGTCGCCTCCTGGTCGCTGGGGCACTGAGCGGGGCGGTTAGGCTCGAAGGGTGGATCCCAAGACCAGAAACCGCATCATGGCGGCCGTGCTCGTGCTGATGTTCGCCGTCGTCGCTGTGGCAGCCGCCCTCGGCGCCTGACCAGCGCCCCGCCGGGTGTCGCGTCCGCCCTGAGCGGTGCGCACGGTGCCGTCCCACTTGCCGGTCCGTGCGGGCGCGTCCCGTGCACCACAACAAGGTGTCGGACGGCCGGTGCCCGACGGGCGGGCACAGTTGCCTGGCACGACGGGCCGACGGGCCGACGGGCCGCGACGAGCCCGCGCAGCCTCTACCGGCGGTTCCGGACGGCCACGGGAGCGACCCCGTCGCGGCGGCACCTCGACCAGCGGCTGCGACGGGACCGGAGCCTGCTGGAGCCGACGGACCCGCCGGTCGCCGGGGTCGGCGAACCGGGCGGCCCCGGCACGGCGAACAACTTCCGCCACCACTTCCTCGAGCGGATCGGGGTGTCGCCGAGCGGCTGCCGCCGGGCCTCCCCCCCCGGACGTAGCGGGTCGCGACCGGGTCAGGGGCAGAGGGTCTCGCGCAGTGCGGCGTTCAGCCGCTTGCCCTGCGCGTCCGTGAGCGGCCGGGCATCGGTTCCGAACCGCTGGGCCGCCAGCGAGTCGGCCTTCGGGGAGGCGATCGAGGAGCACTGGTTCCGCCCGGCGTCGATCGCCCGCTCCTCGTCCACGACGAGCTGCGGGTCGACGGCCGCGATCGCGTCCAGGTACGCGTCCCGGGCGTCACCGGTCGGAGCGGACGGGATACCGGCGGCCCGTTCGGCGGCGGCGACCCCCTCCGGCGCGGGCTTCGTGACGTCCTTCTCGGCCGAGCAGGCGGTCAGCGCGAGCAGCGCGGCGGCGGCGAGAAGGATGCGAACGGGTCTCACGGTGGCACTCTCCGTACGTAGTTCTGTGCCCCGTGAGACGGGCGAGCCCCCCGAAGGGTTGTGGCGGACGCCCGCACCGGGGGCGTACGGGTGGGCCGTCGTCGTACCGCTCACGGAAGAGAACGGGACGACGACGGCCCACCCGTACGTCAGGGCCCTACCAGGCGAAGGCCTCCGGCGACGGCCCCGGCCCCGGGAAGATCTCGTCCAGCGAGGCCAGCAGCTCCGCCGGGAGCTCCAGCTCCAGCGCCCGCAGCGCCGAATCCAGCTGCTCCTGGTTGCGCGGCCCGACGATCGGCCCGGTCACCCCGGGACGGGTCAGCAGCCAGGCCAGACCGACCTCGCCCGGCTCCAGCCCGTGCTTGTCGAGCAGGTCCTCGTACGCCTGGACCTTCTCGCGCTGCGCCGCGTCCTTGAGCGTGTCCGCGCTGCGGCCCGAGACCGAGCGGCTGCCCGTGCCCTCGCGCTCCTTGCGGAGCACCCCGCCCAGCAGCCCGCCGTGCAGCGGGGACCACGGGATGACCCCGAGGCCGTACTCCTGCGCGGCCGGGATGACCTCCATCTCGGCGCGGCGCTCGAACAGGTTGTAGACGCACTGCTCGCTGACCAGGCCCACCGAGCCCCGCCGGGCGGCCAGCTCGTTGGCCTGGGCGATCTTGTAGCCGGGGAAGTTCGAGGAACCCGCGTAAAGGATCTTGCCCTGCTGGATCAGGACGTCGATCGCCTGCCAGATCTCCTCGAACGGGGTGTTCCGGTCGACGTGGTGGAACTGGTACAGGTCGATGTAGTCGGTCTGGAGCCGCTTCAGCGACGCCTCGACCGAGCGCCGGATGTTCACGGCGGAGAGCTTGTCGTGGTTGGGCCAGGCCTCACCGTCGGGGCCCATGTTCCCGTACATCTTGGTGGCCAGGACCACCTTGTCGCGGCGCTGGCCGCCCCGGGCGAACCAGGTGCCGATGATCTCCTCGGTGCGCCCCTTGTTCTCGCCCCAGCCGTACACGTTCGCGGTGTCGAAGAAATTCAGACCCGTGTCCAGCGCCGAGTCCATGAGGGCGTGGCTGTCCGCCTCATTGGTCTGCGGGCCGAAGTTCATGGTGCCGAGGACGAGACGGCTGACCTTGAGTCCGGTGCGTCCGAGCTGTGTGTACTTCATGGACGACAAGCCAACGCCTTCGAGCCCGCTCGAGGCAAGAGCATCCGGAACGCGCCGCCCCCGGTGGTCCCGTCTCTCCGG